>DASVVY010000044.1:0-24871 GCA_036386335.1 Allosphingosinicella sp.
CAACATGCCGCGCTACGATCTGGAGCGGTTCGGAGTCGCCCCCCGCGCGTCCCCGCGCCAGTCGGACGTCATGATCGTCGCCGGCACGCTGTGCAACAAGATGGCCCCGGCGCTGAGGCGGGTCTACGACCAGATGTCGGAGCCGCGCTACGTCATCTCTATGGGCAGCTGCGCGAACGGCGGCGGCTATTATCACTACAGCTATTCGGTGGTGCGCGGCTGCGACCGCATCGTGCCGGTCGACATCTACGTGCCGGGCTGCCCGCCGACCGCCGAGGCCCTGCTCTACGGCGTGATGCAGCTGCAGCGGAAAATCCGCCGCATCGGCACGATCGAGCGGTGATGGTGATGATCAGGCTCGAAGCCTCGCCCACATCCGCTCATCCTGAGGAGCCGCTGAGCGAAGTCGAAGCGGCGTCTCGAAGGACCGGTCGTGCGTCCTTCGAGACGGGCCTTCGGCAGGCTCAGTCCCTCCTCAGGATGAGCGGATTTGGGGTTCTGAATGATGAATAACTCCGCGCCCCGGATCGCCCCTCGCGCCAGCATCATCGAGGAGGTCACCGCCGCGGTGGGCGGCGCGCTGATCGAGGCGAAGGACGCGGTCGGCGAGGTGTCGCTCACGGTCCGCCGAGAGAGCATCGTCGAGGTCTGCAGGACGCTTCGCGACAGCTTCGAATATCAGCAGCTGATGGAGATCGCCGGGGTCGACTATCCGGGCCGGCCGGAGCGGTTCGAAGTCGTCTACCATCTCCTCTCGCTGACGAAGAACCATCGGATCCGCGTCCGGGTGACGGCCGACGAGGACAGCCCCGTGCCCTCGGTCACCGGCCTGTGGCCGGTCGCGGGGTGGCTGGAGCGGGAGGTTTTCGACCTCTACGGCGTCATCTTCGACGGCAATGACGACCTTCGCCGCATCCTCACCGACTACGGCTTCCGCGGCTTCCCGTTCCGGAAGGACTTCCCGATGTCCGGGTATGTCGAGCTGCGCTATTCGGAAGAGGCGAAGCGCGTCGTCTATGAGCCGGTCAGCCTGCCGCAGGACTTCCGCCCGTTCGACTTCCTGAGCCCGTGGGAAGGCGCGCAATACATCCTGCCCGGCGACGAGAAGGGCCCCGAGGCGCCAGGCGCCCCGACCCCGCTCAAGGCGGAGGAGATCAAGAAGTGAGCACGGACTGTATCCCGGCGACGGCCGGGACCCAGGCTTTTTCTTCTCGCTGGGCCCCGGCCTCCGCCGGGGAACGGGGGCGCGCATGACCCTGGCCACCGAGACCATGTCGCACGAGCAGCAGGTCGCCCGCTCTGGCGCGACCGAGGCGAAGATCGCCAACTACACGATCAACTTCGGGCCGCAGCACCCCGCCGCCCACGGCGTGCTCCGCCTCGTGCTCGAGCTCGACGGCGAGATCGTCGAGCGGGTCGATCCGCATGTCGGCCTTCTCCACCGCGGCACCGAGAAATTCTGCGAATACAAGACCTACATCCAGTCCATCCCCTATTTCGACCGGCTCGATTACGTCTCGCCGATGTGCATGGAGCACAGCTATGTGCTCGCCATCGAGAAGCTCCTCGCGCTCGAGGTGCCGCTCCGCGCCCAGTATCTGCGCGTCTTCTGGGCGGAGATGACGCGGATCAAGAACCACCTGCTCAACATCGGCAGCCACGTGATGGACGTCGGCGCGATGACTCCGAACCTGTGGCTGTTCGAGCCGCGCGAAGACATCATGAACTTCTACGAGCGGGCCTCGGGCGCGCGGATGCACGCCAATTACTTCCGTCCGGGGGGCGTCCACCAGGACGTGCCGGCGGGGCTGCTCGACGACGTCGGCAAGTGGCTCGACACGGGGCTGATGCCGATCTTCGAGGATTCGATCAGCCTCGTCGCCGACAACCGCATCTTCAAGCAGCGCAACGTCGACATCAGCACCGTCTCGAAAGAGGACGCGATCGCCTGGGGCTTCTCCGGGCCGATGATCCGCGCGTCGGGCGTGGCGTGGGACATCCGCAAGTCCCAGCCCTACGACGTCTACGACCGCATGGATTTCGACGTGCCGGTGGGCACGAAGGGCGACTGCTACGATCGGATGATGGTGCGCGTCGAGGAGGTCCGCCAGTCGGTGCGGATCATCAAGCAGTGCCTGAACGAGATGCCGGAGGGGCCGATCGCCTCCCTCGACCGCAAGGTGGTGCCGCCCAAGCGCGGCGAGATGAAGCAGTCGATGGAGGCGCTGATCCACCACTTCAAGCTCTACACCGAGGGCTTCCACGTGCCCGCGGGCGAGGTCTACGTCGCCACCGAAAGCCCGAAGGGGGAGTTCGGCGTCTACCTCGTCTCCGATGGCACCAATAAGCCCTATCGCGTGAAGATCCGCCCGACCGGCTTCTCGCACCTCCAGGCGATGGACTTCATGACCAAGGGCCACATGCTCGCCGACGTCACCGCCATCCTCGGCAGCCTCGACATCGTCTTCGGGGAGATCGACAGGTGAGGACCTTCCAAGCAGCACGTCAGTGTCGGCGTTTCGGTGCCGTGTTCCTGCTCGCCGCCCTGCTCGTCGGCGGCGCCGCGCATGCTGCGCCTGGCCGCGCCGGCGACGTGCGCGAGAGCCTCGAACTGCTGCGCGCTTACCTTACCGGAATGCGCGACGAACGCGGCGAAGCTCCGGCCGAAGGGCCGAGGGAGTTCCGGCTCGAACGCCAGCAAGGCGAGACGGTGACAGCCGAGGTGGCGCCCGTGGAGCGGCTTTATACGATGCTGCGGCACTGTCGGCGGGCGTCGTATAGTGTCAGCTACGGCGATCGGCGGAATCCGAAGCTCGCGCAAGGGCAGCAGCTTTGGGAGTGTCTTGGCGAGGGGGCAGAGGACAAGTCGGTCAAAGTGACGGCGAGGACTAGCGACGGCAAGACGATCGAGGCTGTCACCGCGCTGCTCGGCGGACCCCTTTACTGGCCGGGACCCGCGCCGGGACCAATGTCCCGCCCAACCGAGGCAGAAGCTTCCGAGTTCGCGGCCTCTAAGGCGACGGCCCTAGCGTTTCTCGACGAATTGACGACCGGTGCGGCGCCCGCAGCTCCGGGGAAACTTGAACTTTGGCAGCAACGGGAGAAGCGCCCAATCTCCATGGACCGGCTGCGCGAGATCGTTGGGCCTTGTGAACGGGACGGGGTCTGGCGCGACAGCATCGAACTCGATGGCGTAAGCCGCGCGGGCGTCGGCGTTCGCTGGAAATGCGACAAGCGCAGCTCGGCGTGGGGGGACCTGTCCGCTATCCTTCTCGTAAAGGACGGAGCCGTCGACCACTTCTACCTCTCGCCGTTCCTCGACTACCAGATTCCTCCTTCCGCTGCCGATCGGAAATGACCAGACGTGGCTGACATCCTCCCTACCTCGATCGACATGGACGAAGTCCGCGCCCGCTGGGGCTCGTTCGCCTGGACGACGGCGAACGAGGAGACGGCGCGCACGATCATCGCCCGCTACCCGCCCGGGCGGCAGCAGAGCGCGATCCTTCCCCTGCTCGACCTCGCCCAGCGGCAGGTGGGGGCGGAGACGCAGACGCAGGGGTGGCTTCCGATCCCGGTGATCGAATATGTCGCGAAGTACCTCGATATGCCGTACATCCGGGCGTACGAGGTCGCGACCTTCTACACGATGTTCAACCTGCGGCCGGTCGGGCGCTACCATGTCCAGGTGTGCGGGACGACGCCGTGCATGCTGCGCGGCTCCGACGACGTCTTCGCCGCCTGCTACGCCAAGGGCCTGAAGAAGGGCCAGACGAGCGCCGACGGCCTCTTCACCTTGAACGAGGTCGAGTGCCTCGGCGCCTGCGCCAACGCGCCGATGGTCCAGATCAACGACGACAATTACGAGGACCTGACGTTCGAGACGACGACCGCGATCCTCGACGCGCTTGCGCGCGGCGAGACGCCGAAGCCCGGGCCGCAGGGCGTCGAGCGCCGCACCAGCGACCCGGTGGGGGGCGTTACGTCGCTCAAGGAGATGGTGTCGGAGAATTACGACTATCGTCAGCGCTGGAACGCGCAGGAGGAGCAGGCATGAAGTCGCTCGGCTCATTAATCGTCTCGATCCTGATCGGCGTCGTCGTGCTGTGGGTTCTGGTGAAGCTCGTCTTCTTCGCGTTCAAGCTGATCGGCCTCGCCATCGCGGTGGCGGTGGCGGCGGTGGTGTTCTTCGCCGTCCGCAAGGCGATCGAGGGGCCGCGCTGATGCTCGAGGACAAGGACCGCATCTTCACCAACCTCTACGGCTTCCAGGATTGGGGGCTGAAGGGCGCGCAGGGGCGCGGGGACTGGGACGATACGGCTGCCCTGATGGCGATCGGCCAGGACGCGATCATCGACGTCATCAAGGAATCGGGGTTGCGCGGCCGCGGGGGCGCGGGCTTCCCGACGGGGATGAAGTGGGGCTTCATGCCAAAGGCGCCGACGCCCGGAAGGCCTAACTTCCTCGTCATCAATGCCGACGAGTCCGAGCCCGGTTCGTGCAAGGACCGCGAGATCATCCGCCACGATCCGCACAAGCTGATCGAGGGCGCGCTGATCGCGGGCTTCGCGATGCGGGCGCGGGCGGGCTACATCTACATACGCGGCGAGTTCATCCGCGAGGCGCAGGCGCTCGAGGCCGCGGTCGCGCAGGCCTATGACGCCGGGCTGCTCGGCAAGAACGCGGCGAAATCCGGATACGATTTCGACCTGTTCGTCCACCGGGGCGCGGGCGCCTATATCTGCGGCGAAGAGACGGCGATGCTGGAGAGCCTCGAGGGCAAGAAGGGCATGCCGCGCCTCAAGCCGCCCTTCCCGGCGGGTGCCGGCCTCTACGGCTGCCCGACGACGGTCAACAACGTCGAGTCCATCGCGGTGGTCCCGACGATCCTCCGCCGCGGCGCCGCCTGGTTCAAATCGTTCGGACGCGAGAAGAACGAGGGCACCAAGCTCTTCCAGATCTCGGGCCACGTGAACCGGCCGTGCGTGGTCGAGGAAGCGATGTCGATCCCGTTCCGCGAGCTGATCGACCGCCACGCCGGCGGCATACGCGGCGGCTGGGACAACCTCCTGGCGGTGATCCCCGGCGGCTCCTCGGTGCCGCTCGTCCCGGCGCACGAGATCATCGACGCGCCAATGGATTTCGACGCCCTGCGTGACTTGAAGTCCGGCCTCGGCACCGCCGCGGTCATCGTCATGGACAAGTCGACCGACGTGGTGAAGGCGATCGCGCGGCTCAGCTACTTCTACAAGCACGAGAGCTGCGGCCAGTGCACTCCGTGCCGCGAGGGCACCGGCTGGATGTGGCGGGTGATGGAACGGCTGGTCGAGGGAAATGCCGACATCGCCGAGATCGACCTCCTCTGGGACGTCACCAAGCAGGTCGAGGGGCATACGATCTGCGCCTTGGGCGACGCCGCCGCCTGGCCGATCCAGGGCCTCATCCGCCACTTCCGCCCCGAGCTCGAGCGCCGCATCCGCGAGCGCCGCGGCGAGACCGAGCCGGTCATGGAGGCGGCGGAGTGAAGCCGGTCCGTGTCGCCGCTGCGGTTGCGATCGGCGCGTCGATGGCGGCGCCGGCGGCCGCGCAGCTTGCGCCCGGCCGGTCGGGCAGCTCGACGATGCAATATGTGGGCGGCGAGGAGGTGTGGCGGGACGTGGAGGCCTTCGGTGCCTGCTACGCCGGCACCGAGCGGAAGGATGCGCTGAAGCTGATCGCGACCGAGCCCGGCTCCCGCGCCGAGGCCGAGACCTATCGCGAGCTTTTCCGGAAGCCTTACCAGTCGTGCCTGGGCGACATCGTCGAGCTGCGCGCACCGCATACGATGATCCGGGGCGCCATCGCCGAGGGCCTCTACCGGAAAGGCATTCCGCTTCCGCCCGAACTGGCGCTGCCGGCGCCCCAGCCGGCGCAGGTGCGCAACCTCGCCGGCGCGGCGCGCTGCTACGTCGCGATGCATCCGGACGAGGCCCGGCGGCTCCTCGAAACGGGTCCGGGCAGCCGCAAGGAGCATGACGCGGTGGTGAGCCTGATGCCGGAATTCGGGAAGTGCGTGCCCGAGCAGGCGAAGTTCGGGTTCGCCGCCACCCTCATCCGATACCGGATTGCGGAGGCCCTCTATCGCACCGGAGCTGCCACCAGAGCCGCAGCAGAGAAGAAATAGGCGATGCCCAAGGTCAAGGTAGACGGCGTTGAGATCGAGGTCCCGCAGGGCGCGACCGTGCTGCAGGCTTGCGAGCTGGCGGGGAAGGAGATTCCGCGCTTCTGCTATCACGAGCGGCTGTCGATCGCCGGCAATTGCCGCATGTGCCTGGTCGAGGTGAAGCCCGGACCGCCAAAGCCGCAGGCGAGCTGCGCTCTCCCGACCAGCGAGGGCCAGGAAATCTTCACCATGACCCCGACGGTGAAGAAGGCGCGGGAAGGGGTGATGGAGTTCCTCCTCATCAACCACCCGCTCGACTGCCCGATCTGCGACCAGGGCGGCGAATGCGACCTCCAGGACCAGGCGATCGCCTACGGCCGCGGCCACTCCCGCTTCCAGGAGAACAAGCGGGCGGTGACCGAGAAATATATGGGCCCCGTCGTCAAGACGATCATGACCCGCTGCATCCAGTGCACCCGCTGCGTCCGCTTCGCCGAGCAGGTGGCGGGGGTCGAGGAGATCGGCGCGATCGGCCGCGGCGAGAATATGGAGATCACCTCCTACCTCGAAGGCGCGGTCACGTCCGAGCTCAGCGGCAATGTCGTAGACCTGTGCCCGGTCGGCGCGCTGGTCTCCAAGCCCTACAGCTTCGAGGCGCGGCCCTGGGAGCTGAGGAAGGTACCCGGCATCGACGTGATGGACGCGGTCGGCACCAACATCCGCATCGACCACCGCTTCCGCGAGGTGATGCGGGTCCTCCCGCGCCTCAACGAGGAGGTCAACGAGGAGTGGGCGCACGACAAGACGCGGCACGCGGCCGACGGTCTCGTCCGCCGCCGCCTCGACCGGCCGTGGGTGCGCCGCGAGGGCAAGCTCCAGCCGGCCACCTGGGAGGAGGCGTTCGAAGTCATCGCGGCCCGGCTGAAAGGCGCGGGTGCCGATGAGGTTGCCGCGATTGCGGGCGACCTTCAGGACCTCGAGTCGATCTACGCGATGAAGGCGCTGCTCCGCGCTTCGGGCTCGACGCTCCACGAATGCCGGCAGGACGGCGCCGCGATCGATGTGTCGACCCCAGCGGCCTATCGCTTCAACTCGACCATTGCCGGAATCGAAGATGCTCCCGCGATCCTCCTCATCGGCACCAACCCGCGCTGGGAGGCGCCGCTCGTCAACACCCGCATCCGCAAGGCGGTGAAGGCGGGTGCCCGGGTCTTCCGCATCGGCCCACCGGTCGATCTCACCTACCCGGTGAACGACCTCGGCGGGGACCTCTCGCTCCTCAGCAACCTGCCGCAGGAGGTGCGCGACGCTTTCGACGCGAAGGAGAATGCCGCCGTCATCGTCGGCATGGGCGCGCTCGCGGTCCCCGGCGCCTATGAGGCCGCCCGCGCCGCCGCCGCCGCGCTCGGCTCGACCTTCAACCTCCTCCACACCGCCGCCTCCCGCGTCGGCGCGCTCGACATTGCCTTCGTCACCGACGGCGGCATCGACGCGATCCGGAGCAGGGCAGGGGCGCTGAAGGCGCTGTTCCTGCTCGGTGCCGACGAACTCGACACCGCCGCCTTCGCCGACACCTTCACCGTCTACATCGGCACCCATGGCGATCGCGGCGTCCGCCACGCCGACGTCATCCTGCCCGCCGCCGCCTATACCGAGAAGCATGGCACCTATGTAAACCTCGAAGGCCGCGTCCAATTCTCCGAATTCGCCGTCCACCCGCCGGGCGAGGCGCGCGAGGACTGGACGATCCTGCGCGCCCTCTCCGAGGTCTTGGGGAAGCCGCTGCCGTTCGATGATCTGTCGCAGCTGCGCCGCGCGATCGCCGCCGAATATCCGCATCTGGGGGAGGCGGGTCTCACCGTGTTCCCGCCGCTCGCCGCGCCTTCCGCGCCAGCGCCGGCGGTGAGCGGCAGCATCGCCTACCCGATCGAGGATTTCTACCTCACCAATCCGATCGCCCGCGCTTCGCCGACGCTGCAGCGCTGCTCGGCCGAGATCCTCCACGGCCAGAGCTTCGAGGAGGCCGCGGAATGACTCAGTTCCTGCAATCCTGGCTCGGCTACGGCTTCGGCTGGTTCGCGGCGACCCTGGTCCTGATCCTCATGATCGCGCTGCCGCTGATGCTCGCGGTGGCCATGATAATCTATGCCGACCGAAAGATCTGGGCGGCGATGGCCCTTCGCCGCGGCCCCAACGTGGTCGGCCCGTTCGGCCTGCTCCAGAGCTTCGCCGACGGCCTCAAGGTCTTCCTCAAGGAGACGATCATCCCCTCGGGGGCGAACCGCGGCCTCTTCATCCTCGCGCCGATCATCACTTTCACTGTTGCGCTGATCGGCTGGGCGGTGGTGCCGTTCGGGCCCGGGATGGTCCTCGCCAACATCAATGTTGGCCTGCTCTACCTGCTCGCGATCTCGTCCCTTGGCGTTTACGGCGTGATCATCGCCGGCTGGGCGTCCAACTCCAAATACCCCTTCTATTCGGCCCTGCGCGCCGCCGCGCAGATGGTGAGCTACGAAGTGTCGGTCGGCTTCGTCCTCATCTCCGTCATCCTCTATGCCGGCACGTTCAACCTCTCCGGCATCATCGAGGCGCAACGCAGCCATATCGGCCCGCTGAACGGCTTCCTCTGGAATCCCTTGCTCTTCCCGATGTCGATCATCTTCCTGATCTCCGCCATGGCCGAGACGGCGCGCGCCCCCTTCGACCTAACCGAGGCGGAGAGTGAGCTCGTCGCCGGCTACCAGACCGAATACAGCTCGATGAGCTTCGCGCTCTTCTGGCTCGGCGAGTACGGCAACGTCCTCCTCATGTGCGGCATGACGGCGGTGCTGTTCTGGGGAGGCTGGCTGCCTCCCGTCGACTGGGCGCCGCTCTACTACGTCCCCGGCATCTTCTGGTTCTTCGGCAAGATCCTCTTCTTCTTCTTCGTCTTCAGCTGGGTGAAGGCCACCGTCCCCCGCTTCCGCTACGACCAGCTGATGCGGCTGGGCTGGAAGATCTTCCTCCCCATCTCCCTCCTCTGGGTCTTCCTCGTCTCAGGCTGGCTGATGATCACCCGCTACGGAGCGCTGTCGTGATGAGTCTGCCGCTCTTCCTGCTTGCCGCCAGCGCCGCTGCCACGGCGGAGCGGGTCCAGTACGACTGCACGATCGAGCGGCAGTACGTGATCACAGCGGAGGGCGGTTCCTGGAACGAGTCGCAGGTGCAATTCCCCGATGTCGACAAGGCGGACTGGCGCTTCACCGTGGATCTCGACACTGGGGAGAACTCCCTCGCGACGGTGTCCTGGAAGAGGAACCCGGTGCAGATTGCCGGTGAGCATCCCGTGCTGCGGCTCGCCCCCGGGCATTATGCTTTTGCGGCTGCCGCGGGCGGCAATTGCATGTTCACGGAAGAGGCCTGTCTTGCGCTGGTCGAGCTGGCCGATCGTGACCAGGTGTCGGCTTCTGTGCTCATCGCCCCTGCGGGCCTCTCGCTCGATCCAACGACGGGCAAACGCTCTCTACTCCAGGTAACGTCGGTCGGCCGTTGCGCCCGCACCGTGAAAGGCCGCTGAGATGATCGCCCACTACATAAAATCCTTCACCCTCTGGGAGATCGTGAAGGCGCACTGGTTGACCTTGAAGTACTTCTTCAAGCCCAAGGCGACGATCAACTATCCGTTCGAGAAGAACCCGATCTCGCCCCGCTTCCGCGGCGAGCATGCGCTGCGGCGTTACCCGAACGGCGAGGAACGGTGCATCGCCTGCAAGCTTTGCGAGGCGGTGTGCCCGGCCGTCTGCATAACGATCGAGGCCGAGCCGCGCGAGGACGGCAGCCGCCGCACCACCCGCTACGACATCGACATGACCAAGTGCATCTATTGCGGCTTGTGCCAGGAGGCGTGCCCGGTGGACGCCATCGTCGAGGGGCCGAATTTCGAATTCTCGACCGAAACCCGCGAGGAGCTGATGTACGACAAGGCGAAGCTGCTCGCCAACGGCGACAAGTGGGAGCGGGTGCTCGCCGCGAACCTTGCCGCCGATGCACCCTATCGCTAAGCGCCGGGCACCTTTCCGATGACCATCCGATTCACCCCTTCCGCCGCATGATCGAGGCCTTCGCCTTCTACCTTTTCGCGGCGATCGTCATCGCCAGCGGGGTGATGACGATCGGGTCGCGCAACCCGGTACACAGCGTGCTGTGGCTGATCCTCGCCTTCTTCAACGCGGCCGGGCTGTTCCTCATCCTCGGCGCCGAGTTCATCGCGATGCTGCTCGTCATCGTCTATGTCGGCGCGGTCGCGGTGCTGTTCCTGTTCGTCGTGATGATGCTCGACATCGACTTCGCTGAGCTACGCGCCGGCGTCGCCCGCTACTGGCCGCTGGCGAGCGTGCTCGCGGTCCTGCTGCTCGCCGAGATCGGGGGCGCCCTGATTGCCTGGAACGCTGGTGAGATCGGCGTCCGCGCCTCCCCGGCGCCGAAGAACGTGCCCAATATCGAGGCGCTCGGCACCGCCCTCTACACGCGCTACCTCTACATCTTCGAGGCGGCCGGCCTGGTCCTGCTCGTGGCGATGATCGGCGCCATCGTCCTCACCCACCGCAAGCGAAGCGACGTCCGTCCGCAGCGCGTGTCGGACCAGATCCGCCGCCGGCCGGAAGATGCGGTCGTCAACATGCAGCCCGGCGTGGGGCAGGGGGTGGAGCTGTGATCGGCCTCGGCCACTATCTCGCCGTCGGCGCGGTGCTGTTCGTGCTCGGCGTGTTCGGCATCTTCTTGAACCGCAAGAACGTCATCGTCATCCTGATGGCGATCGAGCTCATCCTGCTTTCGGTGAACATCAACCTGGTCGCCTTCTCCGCCTATCTCGGCGACATGGTCGGGCAGGTGTTCGCGATGTTCGTCCTCACCGTCGCGGCGGGCGAGGCGGCGATCGGCCTCGCCATCCTCGTCATCTACTTCCGCGGCCGCGGCACCATCGCGGTCGACGACATCAACCGGATGAAGGGGTGAGGGGGATGGGCGCGCTTAGCGTCCCGGCGAAGGCCGGGGCCCAGTCCAGTCTCAGCACCTGGGCCCCGGCCATCGCCGGGGCGCATAGCGCATGATCCAGGCCATTGTCTTCCTGCCGCTGCTGGCGGCGATCGTCGCGGGGCTCGGCAACCGGATGATCGGCAACACGGCCGCGAAGCTGGTCACCACCGGCGCGCTCTTCGTCTCCTGTGCGCTCTCCTGGCCGATCTTCCTCAACTTCGTCGCCGGCAATTATCATGGCGGGTGGGTCGAGCCGGTGCTCGCGTGGATCCATTCCGGCGACCTCAGGGTCGACTGGTCGCTTCGGGTGGATTCCCTCACCGCGGTGATGCTGGTGGTGGTGACGACCGTCTCGGCGCTCGTCCACCTCTACTCCTGGGGCTATATGGCGGAGGACGACAGCCAGCCCCGCTTCTTCGCCTACCTCTCGCTCTTCACCTTCGCGATGCTGATGCTGGTGACGGCCGACAATCTGGTCCAGATGTTCTTCGGCTGGGAGGGCGTCGGCCTCGCCTCCTACCTCCTGATCGGCTTCTGGTACCACAAGCCCTCGGCCAATGCGGCCGCCCTCAAGGCGTTCATCGTCAACCGGGTCGGCGATTTCGGCTTCAGCCTCGGCATCTTCGCGACCTTCCTCGTCTTCCGCACCGTCTCGATCCCGGAAATCCTCGCCGCCGCGCCCGGAATGGCGGGATCGACCATCGGCTTCCTCGGCATGCGGGCCGACACGATGACGCTGATCTGCATCCTCCTGTTCATCGGCGCGATGGGCAAATCGGCGCAGCTCGGCCTCCACACCTGGCTGCCGGACGCGATGGAGGGCCCGACGCCGGTCTCCGCGCTGATCCACGCCGCGACGATGGTGACCGCGGGCGTGTTCATGGTCTGCCGCCTGTCGCCGATGTTCGAGACGAGCGACACCGCGCTCGCCGTCGTCACCTTCATCGGCGCCGCCACGGCCATCTTCGCGGCCACCGTCGGAACGGTGCAGAACGACATCAAGCGGGTGATCGCTTATTCGACCTGCTCGCAGCTCGGCTACATGTTCTTCGCGGCGGGGGTGGGCGCCTACGGGGCGGCGATGTTCCACCTCTTCACCCACGCCTTCTTCAAGGCCCTGCTGTTCCTCGGCGCCGGTTCGGTGATCCACGCCATGCACCACGAGCAGGACATGCGCTTCTACGGCGCCCTGAGGAAGGAAATCCCGCTGACCTTCTGGGCGATGACGGTCGGCACGCTCGCCATCACCGGCGTCGGCATCATTCAGGTGGCGGGCTTTGCGGGCTTCGGCTTCGCCGGCTTCTATTCGAAGGACGCGATCATCGAGAGCGCCTTCGCCAGCGGCACCACTTTGGGCGCCTTTGCCTTCACCATCGGCATCGTCGCCGCGCTGCTCACCAGCTTCTACAGCTGGCGGCTCGTCTTCCTCACCTTCTTCGGGAAGGCGCGCTGGGCGGCTTCGGAGCATATCCAGCACGCGCTCCACGACCACGGCCACCATGGTGACCACCCCGACGAGGAGGATGCCGGCCACGACACCCGGCCTCAAGAAGCGGGCGCGCACCAGATCCGTGAGGGCACCGGCGGCTACCATCCGCACGAGAGCCCGTGGACGATGCTGGTGCCGCTCGGCGTCCTCTCGCTTGGCGCGATCTTCGCCGGCATCGTCTTCCACGAGCCGTTCATCGGCGCCGAGGGCGGCGAGCATTTCTGGGCCGGCAGCATCGCCTTCGACGGGCACCTGGCGCACGCGATCCATGAAGTGCCGCTCTGGGTGAAGCTGGCTCCCGGCACGGTGATGATCATCGGCTTCCTGATCGCGCTCCAGGCCTATATCCGCAACACGACAATCCCGGAGCGCTTCACCGCGCAGTGGAGCGTTCTCTACCGCTTCCTCTACAACAAATGGTTCTTCGACGAGGCGTACAACGTGATCTTCGTCCGCCCCGCGATCGCGCTCGGCCGCATCTTCTGGCGCAAGGGCGACGAGGGGACGATCGACCGCTTCGGCCCCAACGGCGCCGCGGCTCTGGTGGTGGGCGGCAACCGCCTCACCGCGCGGCTCCAGTCCGGCTACCTCTATACCTATGCCCTGGTGATGCTCCTCGGCCTCGCCGCCGCCGCGACCTGGGCGTTGGCGCGATGACGGGGGGCATTCCGATCCTCTCGATCATGCTCGCGGTCCCGATGATCGCCGCGATCGGCTGCCTGTTCCTTTCGGCGAACGGCGCCCGCTGGCTGGCGCTCGCCGCGACGCTGCTCGACCTCGCGCTCGGCATCGTCCTCTGGGGCGCCTACGAGGTCGGCGGGCCGCAATGGCAGTTCGTCGAATATCAGAAGCTGTTCGGCAATTATTTCGCCTGGGCGCTCGGCATCGACGGCATCTCGCTGATGCTGATCATGCTCTCGGTCTTCCTGATGCCGATCTGCATCCTCGCCAGCTGGAGCTCCGTCGAGCGGCGCGTGCCCGAATATATGGCCAACTTCCTGGTCATGGAGACGATGATGATCGGCGTCTTCATGGCGCAGGACATCTTCCTCTTCTACATCTTCTTCGAGGCCGGGCTGATCCCGATGTTCCTGATCATCGGCATCTGGGGCGGTGCGCAGCGCATCTACGCGTCCTACAAATTCTTCCTCTACACTCTGCTGGGCTCGGTGCTGATGCTGGTGGCGATGCTGTGGATGGTGAACCATGCCGGCACCACCTACATCCCGCGCCTGCTTGCGACCGACTTCCCGCCCCAGGCGCAGACCTGGCTCTGGCTCGCCTTCTTCGCCAGCTTCGCGGTCAAGATGCCGATGTGGCCGGTCCACACCTGGCTCCCGGACGCACACGTCCAGGCGCCGACCGCCGGCTCGGTCATCCTCGCCGGCGTGCTGCTGAAGCTCGGCGGCTACGGCTTCGTCCGCTTCTCGCTGCCGATGTTCCCCGAAGCCTCGGCCGAGCTCGTCTGGATCGTCTTCGCGATGAGCCTCGTCGCCATCGTCTACACCTCGCTCGTCGCGCTGGTGCAGCGGGACATGAAGAAGCTGATCGCCTACTCGTCCGTCGCCCACATGGCGTTCGTCACGATCGGCATCTTCGCCTTCAACCGGCAGGGTCTAGAGGGCGCACTGATCGTGATGCTCTCCCACGGCCTCGTCTCGGGCGCGCTGTTCCTGTGCGTCGGGGTCATCTACGATCGCCTCCACACCCGTGAGATCGAGCGCTACGGCGGCCTGTCGAACAACATGCCCGCTTATGCGGTGCTGTTCCTGCTCTTCACCATGGCCTCGGTCGGGCTGCCCGGCACCGGCGGCTTCGTCGGCGAGTTCCTCGCCCTCGTCGGCGCCTATGAGGCGAACAGCCTCGTCGCCGCCGTCGCCACCACCGGCATCATCCTGGGCGCCGCCTACATGCTCTGGCTCTTCTGGCGGGTGGCCTACGGCACGAGCCGCAACCCGGATGCGGCGGCCATGCCGGACCTCAACAAGCGCGAGCTGATCGTGCTCGCCCCGATCGCCGCCGTGGTCCTGTGGATGGGCGTCTATCCGGAGAGCTTCCTGGCGCCGATGCGCAATGACGTCGCCCTGCTCCTCGCCCGCGTGGAGCGCGCCAACCCGCCCGGCGACGCCGGGCTCGTCAGGCCGGCCCGGGCCGCCGCCGCCGCCGCCGCCGCCGCGCCGCACGGTGCCGCTGAAGGAAGGCATCACTGATGGGCACGTCCCTCCTCCTGACCCTGCCCGAGATCATCCTCACGGTGGGCGCCCTCATCCTGATGATGGTCGCCGCTTATGCGGGCGACAGGAGCGCGCGCCTGATCACCTGGCTGGCCATCGCCACCTTCGCGCTCGCCGCGATCATGGTGCCCGGGATCAACAATGACGGCGGCACCGCCTTCGGCGGCCTGTTCGTAGCCGACCCGTTCGCCGCCTTCTCGAAGGTCCTGATCTACATCGCCGCCGCCGCGGCGCTGGTGGCGGCGAGCGGCTGGTTCAGCCGCGACGGCGACTATCGCGCCGAATACCCCGTCCTGATCCTCCTCTCGGGCGTCGGCATGGGGATGATGGTCTCCGCCGGCGACCTCCTCACCCTCTATGTCGGCCTCGAGCTGCAGAGCCTCTCCGCCTACGTCCTCGCCTCGTTCCAGCGCACCGACAACCGCTCCGCCGAGGCGGGCCTCAAATATTTCGTGCTGGGCGCGCTCGCCTCGGGCATCCTGCTCTACGGCGTGTCGCTGCTCTACGGCTTCACCGGCTCGACCCTGTTCGGCGACATAGCCCTCGGGCTGGAGCGCGACGGCGTCTCGACCGGCGAGCTGTTCGGCCTCGTCTTCGTCATGGCCGGAATCGCCTTCAAGGTCTCGGCGGTGCCCTTCCACATGTGGACGCCGGACGTCTACGAAGGCGCGCCGACGCCGGTCACCGCCTTCTTCGCCTCCGCGCCCAAGGTCGCCGCGATGGCGCTCCTCACCCGCGTCGCGGTCGAGGGGATGGGCCCCGCCACCTTCGAATGGCGGCAGATCGTCATCTTCATGGCGCTCGCCTCGACGATCCTCGGCGGGGTCGCGGCGATCGGCCAGCCCAACATCAAGCGCCTGCTCGCCTACAGCTCGATCAACAACGTGGGTTTCGCGCTGATCGGCCTCGCCGCCGCCACGCCCGACGGCGTGTCGTCGGTCCTCTTCTACATGGCCGTTTACGTCGTCATGACGCTGGGGAGCTTCCTGGTCGTCCTGCGCATGCGCGACGAGGCCGGCGTGCCGGTCGAGAGCATCTCATCGCTCTCCGGCCTCTCCCGCACCCGGCCGATGCTGGCGCTCGCCATGGCGATGTTCATGTTCAGCCTCGCGGGCGTCCCGCCGCTGTTCGGCTTCTGGCCCAAATTCCTGGTGTTCCGCGCGGCGGTCGCGGCCGATCTCACCTGGCTCGCGGCCGTGGGCATCGCGACGTCGGTGATCAGCGCATATTATTACCTCAAGATCGTCAGGACGATGTACTTCGACGATCCGGCGCCGGCCTACGGCCCGACTAGCGACGTGCCGCAGACGGTGCTAATCGCCGCGTCGGCGCTGTTCGTGTCGCCGCTCGGGTACCTCGCCATCCCCTATCTCGGCACCGCCACCGAGAATGCGGCCAGGGCGCTTTTTTAGACGACCGTCAGCTCTCACTGAACCGCTCATCCTGAGTAGGCACTGAGCCTGGCGAAGGCCCGTATCGAAGGAGGTCCTTCGATACGCCGCTTCGACTTCGGTGAAGCCGAAGTTTATCCTGAGCGCCGCCGCAGGCGGCGTCGAAGGGCTCAGCGGCTACTCAGGATGAGCGGGTATGGATCGACGAAAGCCGATGCTGGCGGACCAGCCGGCCCGCGTGCTAGGCGACGCCGCCACTCGGCGATTTGAGGTAGCCGGTGCTGCCGTTGCCGCCGTCCTGTCCCGACTTCCGCCGCCGGGTGAGCGCCACGATCGCGGCCGTCAGCACCGCCGCGACTGCCACCTTCTTCGCCAGACCCGTCTTGTTGTGCCGCCACTCGGCGCGGATGCCCATCTCGGCGGGAACGTTCGGGATTTTGGCATGAGCAAGGTCCTCGACCACGCCTTCGACCACGTTCACCCGGTCTGCGCCCATCAGCAGCAGCCAGTGCAGCCAGTTGGACTCGCTCCAGCGGAACGCCAGGCGACGGATCATGCCGCTGAGGCCCCGCGGCGGCGTCGAGGTGCCGAAGACCGCCGGCCGCCGAATGTGCTCGATCGACTGGAGGATCTCGACTTCGCTCTGCTGCAGCGGCGGGCGCTGCCAGGCATTGGTCAGCCCCTCGTCGCCCGAGCGGTCGCGATAGGGATAGGTGGGGTCGTTCTCCGGATCGGCGTCGACGCCCCAGCCGATTATGCTCTGTGGGTCGACCGGCGTGTTGGCGGCGGCGATGCGGGTGCGTTCCTCGATCATGATTCCTCCCTCAGCCATGGGGCACCAGCACCGGCTTGATGCAGCCGTCCAGCTTTGCCGAGAACATGTGGTAGGCGTCGGCGATGTCGTCGAGCGGGACGCGGTGGGTGATGATGCCCTTCGGGTTCAGCCGCCCTTCCTTGATATGCTCGATCAGCTTGGGGACGTGCCGCTTCACCGCCGCCTGGTTGCCGCGGATCGTCAGGCCCTTGTTCACGACGTTGCCGATCGGCACCATGTTGCCGGTGGGCCCGTAGACGCCAACGATCGAGACGGTTCCGCCTTTCTTCACCGAGTTGATGGCCCAGTGGACCGGGATGGCGTTGCCGGCTTCAAGCTTCAGCTTGGTGCCGAACAGGGTCTGGAGGAAATTGCCCTTGGCGTCGCCGCCGACCGCGTCGATGGCCACGTCGGCGCCGAGGCCGTCGGTGGTCTTCTTCATGAACACGACGACGTCGTCGAGCTCCTTGAAATTGTACACTTCCGCTGGGCAGTAGGTGCGGGCGAATTCGAGCCGGTAGTCGATATGGTCGATGACGATCACCCGGCCGGCGCCGAACAGCCAGGCGGAGCGGGCGGCGAGCAGGCCGACGGGCCCGGCGCCGAGGACGAGGACGGTGTCGCCTTTCTGGATGCCGCCCATCTCCGCCGCCTGATAGCCGGTCGGCGCGACGTCGGTGAGGAGCACCGCGTCGTCGGGGTCCATCCAGTCGGGGATCACCGTCGGGCCAACGTCGGCATAGGGGACCCGGACATATTCGGCCTGGCCGCCGTCATAGCCGCCGGTGGTGTGGGAATAGCCGAAGATGCCGCCCGCGGCGGTCGCGCCCGGGTTGGCCTCGTGGCAATTGCCGAACAGGCCCTGCTTGCAGAAGTGGCACTTGCCGCAGGCGATGTTGAACGGCACCAGCACATGGTCCCCGACCTTCAGGTTGCCGACTTCGTCTCCGAGTTCCTCGACGATTCCGCAGAATTCGTGCCCGAAGGTCGTGCCGACGCGGGTGTCGGGCACCATGCCGTGATAGAGGTGGAGGTCCGAGCCGCAGATGCACGAGCGCGTCACCCGCACGATGGCGTCCTGCGGATGCTCGATCTTCGGCATCGCCTTTTCCGTTATCCGCACCCGGTAGGGGCCGCGATAGTCCATTGCCCGCATGTGATGAGGCTCCTTTGCGCTTCGCAGCCGACAACCCGGGGCGGGAGCGCCAGTTCCGGCCTCTGACCGGACTAGTCGGCCCATTGGCCGCTAGCGCGGGCCCCTCGCGGTCCTGACGAGGCCTATGCCGAGCAGAATGAGCGCCGATCCGCTCGACAGCGCGAGGAAGGCGGTGCGCGCGGCGGCGCCCCAGCCGGGCCAGAGCAAGGCGGCGGTGGCGGCGGCCCAGAGGGTGGCGAGGACCGGCAGGGCAGGGCCGTAGTCCCGCACCCGGAACGGGTGGACGAAATGGACGGGTGCGAAGGTGAAGAGGATGAAGGCGGCGACCACCGCCGCACCGACGGCGGGGCTGAGGCCGGCGGCGAAGAGGTAGAGGGCGATCACGTTCCACAGCGCCGGGAAGCCCCGGAAGTAATTGTCCTCGGTCTTGAGGTCGCGCCGCACGAATAGATAGAGGGAGGAGAGCTGGATGCCGGCGGCCAGGGGAAGGGCCAGCGGCTCCGGCACCAGGCCGGCGCGCCAGATGAAGATAGTCGGCACGAAGACGTAGGTGAGATAATCGACGATGAGGTCGAGCGTCTCGCCGTCGATGCGCGGCGCCCGCTCCTTGATCCGGACGCGCCGGGCCAGCGTGCCGTCGATCCCGTCCACCGCCAGCGCCCCCAGCAGCCAGAGCAGCGCCTCCCGCCATGCCTCGCGGTCGATGGCGTCGAGCGCGAGCAGAGCGAAAACCGCGCTGCTCGCCGTCAGCGCGTGGACAAGCCACGCGGCCGCCTTCGCGGCGGGGGAGGGGGCGGGGGGCTGTACGTCGGCCATTATCCTCCCCAACGCCCGGTGATCGCCAAAGGATCAGCGGGCTTGCCGCCCTGCGTTCTTCGCCTATCAAGCCGCACATGCTCGCCGAGCGCATCCGCACCGTCGCCGAGGCCGGCTCGACCAACGATGAGGTGGCCGCGCTTAGCCGCGGGGGGGCGCCGGAGGGTCTCTGGCTGCGGGCCGAGCGGCAGACCGGCGGCCGCGGCCGCAAGGGCAGGGCCTGGGCCTCCCCTCCCGGCAACCTCTACGCCAGCACGCTCGTGCGGCCGCGAGCCGGCGATCCGGCCGCGCCGAGCCTCGCCCTCGCCGCCGCGGTGGCGCTGCACGAGGTGGTGTCGCTCTATGCCGCGGGCGTGACCATCAAGTGGCCCAACGACCTCGTCGCCGGCGGCGCCAAGCTGTCGGGCATCCTCCTCGAGCGCGCGGAGGACGCGGTGGTGATCGGCTTCGGCGTCAATCTGGCCCACCACCCCACCCACCTCGATCGCCCCGCCACCAGCCTCGCCGCCCTCGCCGGCGCCGCGCCCGCGGCCGGGGACTTCGCCGAACAACTCGCCGACGCCTTCGCCCGCTGGCTCTCCGCGTGGCGGCACGGCCTCGCCCGCGTCCGCGTCGCCTGGCTCGCCGCCGCGTATCCCGTCGGCACCGCCCTTTCCACCCCGGAAGGGGAGGGCCTGTTCGACGGCCTCGACGAGACCGGCGCGCTGCGGCTCCGCTTGGCGGACGGGTTGAGCCGCGTCATACACGCCGGCGACGTCTTCCTCCTCTGAAGGCCAGCCATGCTGCTCGCGATCGACGCCGGGAACACCAACATCGTCTTCGCCCTTCTCGAAGGCGGGGCGATCCGCGCCCGCTGGCGCATCGCCACGGACCCGCGCCGCACCGCCGACGAATATGCGGTGTGGCTCCACCAGCTCCTCCAGCTTGAGAGCCTGGGGCGCGAGGCCGTCGACGCGGTGATCATCGGCACCGTGGTCCCCCGCGCCCTCCACAATCTGCGCGTCCTCGCCGGCAAATATTTCGGAGTCGAGCCGCTGGTGGCGGGGGAGGGGCCGGCCGATTGGCGCGTCGAGCTCGACGTCGCCGAGCCCCGCACCGTCGGCGCCGACCGGGTGCTGAACGCGATCGCCGCCCACCGCCTGCACCGGGGCGACCTCATCGTCATCGACTTCGGCACCGCCACCACCTTCGACGTCGTCGACTATTCCGGGGCATACAAAGGCGGGATCATCGCACCCGGCATCAACCTCTCGCTCGACGCCCTCGTCACCGCCGCCGCCAAGCTGCCCCGCATCGCGATCGAGGCGCCGGACGGAAACCTCTCCGTCATCGGCCGCACCACCGAGGACCAGATGCACATCGGTATCTACTGGGGCTATGTCGCGATGATGGAGGGGCTGGTCCAGCGGATGAAGGCGGAGATCGGCCGCCCGGTCACGGTGGTGGCGACCGGCGGCCTCGCCACCCTCTTCGACCGCCACAGCGCGATCTTCGACGCGATCGAGCCCGATCTCACCATCCAGGGGCTCGGCCTGTTGTACGAGCGGAGCAGAAGCGCCACTTGACCGTCATCCCGGCGAAGGCCGGGTTCTCGGGTCGCGAGCTCACGGCGCCCACCACGAGACCCCGGCCCGCGCCGGGGTGACGGAGAAAGAATGAAACCCGGCAAAGAACTCCTCTTCCTCGCGCTCGGCGGCTCGGGCGAGATCGGCATGAACGTCAATCTCTACGGCTGCGACGGCAAGTGGATCATGGTCGATCTCGGCATGACCTTCGCCGATCCGGCCTATCCCGGGGTCGACCTCGTCCTCCCGGACCTCGCGTTCATCGAGGAGCGTCGCAAGGACCTGCTCGGCGTCGTGCTCACCCACGGCCATGAGGACCATATCGGCGCCATCCCCTATCTGGCCGCCGATCTCGGCGTGCCGCTCTACGCCACCCCCTTCACCGCCGGCCTGATCGCCGAAAAGCTCCAGGAGGAGGGGCTGACGAGCGAGGTCAAGGTCAACATCATCGACATCGGCGGCAGCATGCGGATCGGCCCGTTCGGCTTCCGCTTCGTGCCGCTCGCCCATTCGATCCCGGAGGGGAACGCGCTCCTCATCGAGACGCCCTACGGCAAGGTCTTCCACACCGGGGATTGGAAGCTCGACGAATTCCCGCAGCTCGGCGATCCCGCCGACGAAGCGGCGCTCACCCGCGTCGGCGACGAGGGAATCCTCGCTCTCGTCTGCGATTCGACCAACGTCTTCCAGGAAGAGGCGTCCGGCTCCGAGCAGGAGGTGCGCAAGGGCCTCGACGAGGTGATCGGCGCCGCGGAGGGGAGGGTGCTCGTCACCACCTTCGCGTCCAACGCCGCCCGCCTTCGCACCCTCGGTCAGGTCGCGCAGGACACCGGCCGCCGGGTCTGCGTCGCCGGGCGCTCGCTCGACCGCATCTTGCGGGTCGCCAAGAGCGTCGGCTACCTGCTCGATTTCCCGGAAACCGTCGATTTCGATACCGCGATGAGCCTGCCGCGCCACGAGGTGATGATCGTCGCGACCGGCGGCCAGGGCGAGCCGCGGGCGGCGCTGGCGCGGATCGCTTTCGACCAGCATCCATTGAAGCTCAGCGAAGGCGACCTGGTCGTCTTCTCCTCGAAGCAGATACCCGGCAACGAGATCGCCATCGGCCGCATCCAGAACGAGCTCGCCGCCCACCGCATCCGCATGATCACCGACCGGCAGGCGAACGTCCACGTCTCCGGCCACCCTGGGCGGCCCGAGCTCGCCGCCATGTACAAGTGGATCCGTCCGGAGATCATCGTTCCCGTCCACGGCGAGATGCGCCACATGGTCGAGCACGATCGCTTCGCCCGATCCGAGGGGGTGCCGCGCGGGATCGTCCAGAAGAACGGCGACATCGTGCGGCTCGCGCCGGACGGGCCGCGCAAGGTCGGCGAGGAGCGGGTCGGCCGCCTGATCCTCGACGGCGACGTCATTCTGACGGCGGACGGCACGACGATGAACGAGCGCCGCCGGATCAGCTTCAACGGCGTCATCTCGGTCGCGGTGGCGGTGGACGGGCAGGACCGCCTGCGCGGCGACGTCGAGATCGGCCTCCAGGGCATACCGGTCGAGGAGGACCGCGACGCCTTCCTCGAGGAGGTCTGCGCCGCCGCCTCCGCCGCAGGGCGCAAGGGTGCGAAGAGCCAGGACAAGCTCCGGGAGGACATTCGCCTCGCCGTCCGCCGCTGCGCCACCGACTGGACCGGCAAGAAACCGGTCGTCGAAGTCCTCCTCGTCCGCGTCTGATCCGATGCGCTTCGGCTCGATCCTCGCCATCTATGTCTTGTTCTGGACGATGACCTTGTTCGTCGTCCTGCCCTTCGGTGTCCGCACGGCTGAGGAGGAAGGGGCCGAGCGCGTCCCCGGCCACGCCGAAAGCGCCCCCCACCGCTTCAGCGTCGGCCGCACGGCGCTCCGGACCACGATCGTCTCGGCGATCCTGTTCGGCCTGTTCTACGCCAATTACACCTTCGGCTGGCTCACCCCCGACATGCTCGACTGGAGCCGGTAATCACCAATCCTCCCCTGCGAAAGCAGGGGAGGGGGACCAGCTCTGACTTCCTAGCTTCGCTCGGCCCGTCCACCGCGCTTCTCGCCATCCCCGTCCCCTCGAAATCGAGGGGAGGATTTATTTCCGCAGCCGCTCGATGGCTTGAGCGAGGGCGACGTAGAGCTTGCCCATGTCGCTCGACAGGATGGTGACGCCGAGCACGCTGCCCTCGCGGTCCGCCAGCACGCGGCGCAGCATCGATTCGAAGTCGTGGATGTATCGGTTCACCTGCTCGCGGAATTCCGGCTCCTCCTCGTAATGCCGGGCGATCTCGCGCGCCTCGGCATTGTCGAGCAGCCGCACCGCCCGCCGCGTGAAGACGCCGCGGTCCCCCTTCAGATAGGAAGCCCAGGCGCTGTCGGTCACCTCGTTCGACAGGATCTTGGTGACGTCGATCGCGGTCGAGTTGAGCGACTCGATGAGCAGCGCCACCCGGCGGGAGAAAAGCTCGCTCTCCTTCTCGTCCCGGTCCCGCCGCGCCTGCTCGATGCGCGCTTCGATCGCGGCCGTGGTTTCGCCCAATGTCAGCATCTGCCGCGTCAGCCGCTCCGAAGCCTGCCTTGCGGTGCCGATCGCCCGTTCCGAGACGAGGGCGAGCTCCGACATCTGCCGCTCCACCGTCTCGGCGAGAGCTTGCTCGAGCGCCTCGCGGGCGGCGTCGCTCAGCGCAGCCGCACTCGCTGGGATGACGGCGCCGATCGCCTCGCGCGCCCGTTCGGCCGCCTGGTTCGCCGTCTCGCGGACCCTGAGCAGCGCGTCGATCAGCTCGGGCCCGGTCTCGGCGGCGATCGCCTGCGCATTGTTCCGCGCTTCGCTGGCCGCCGCGCCAAGCCGCGCCAGTTGCTCCTCCGCGCCCGCCACGCCCTCGCCCATCCGCGCGAGCAGTGCGTCGAGGGCCTCGCGCTGCCGCTGCACCGAAGCCTCGGCCTCGCCGATCCGCGCCGCCGCGGTGTCGGCGGAGCTCTCGACGCTCTCGATGACCGGCTGCATCGCCGCGGCCGCCGCATGGGTACGGCCCGCCTGCTCCTCCACCCTGAGCAGCGCATCGGGTAGCTCATCGCGCAGCTGCACGGCGACGCCGTCCAGCGCCTGCGCCATCTCCTTCGCCCGCTCGATCAGCGCCCCGGCGCTTTCGCGGCCGCCCCCGAGCTCGCCGATCAGCTCGCGCGTGCTCTCCCGGACCGCCTGCACCGATCCTGCCAGCCGCTCGCTGTGCCCGCCGCCGGTGCGGCCCAGCTGCGCGAACCACTGGTCGAGCTCCGCCAGCTCCTTGCCCAGCCCGGTGACCAGCGCGTGGCTGGCTGCATCCTGGGCCGAGAGGTGGCCGGCCAGCGTCTCGATGTGCGCGCTCACCGTCTGAAGCCGTTCGCCGAGGTTCCGCGCCGCGTCGTCCCCCGCCTTTTCGAGGGCCGCGCGGTGCTGCTCGATCGTCGCCAGCGTCGCCTGCGCCTGCGCGTCCAGGCTGGCACGGGAGGCGTCGAGCGCCTGGCTCGCCCGTTCCATCGCGCCGTCCACCGCCGCCACCATGCCGGCGGACGCCTGCTCCATGCTCGCCGCCGCGGCCGCGCTGCCGCTCTCGATCCGGGAGACGTGCGCCGACAGCCGCTGGGCGGCGCCGCCGAGCAGCTCGTCCGCTTCCCGTCCCTTGCCGGTCAGCGCCGAGACCTGCGCCTCGAGCGCCCCAGCTTGTTCGTGCGCGGCGAGGCCCGCCTGCTTCATTGCGTCGGCCGCCGCCCGCGCCTGCTCCTCCGCCTTGGGCAGGTCGAGGAGCATGACCCCGATATCCACCTTCGCCGCAGCCGCCGCACTCTCCAGCGCCGCCGACTGACGGTCGAGCGTCGCGCGTTCTTTCGAAAGGTAGTAGGTGACGCGGCCGAGCCGGTCCGCCGCCTCGTCTCCCAGCGACATCAGCCGCTCCGCCTCGCCGCGGAGCCGGCCGTGATTCTCCTCGATCCGGCTGGCGACGATCTCCAGCACGCTTTCCAGCGCGACGCTCTCCGAGCGCATCGCCTCGATCGCGCGGGTGAAGCGCTCCGTCTCCCGCCGCGGCGTCCGCCCCAGCCATATCCACAGCAAGGCGAGGAGCACGAGGGGACCGCTGACCGTCGCGAGCCAGGAGACGACGTTGGGGAGCGTCGCCGGCGGGCGCACCTGCCAGAGGCTCCAGCCGACCGCGCCGATCCAGCCCAGCGCCAGCAGGACGAGCAGCGCGCCGA
>DASVVY010000045.1:0-9187 GCA_036386335.1 Allosphingosinicella sp.
GTCGCTGCTGCCGGTGCTTGCGCCGATCGCGGTCTATTTCATCATCGCTGCAGTGGCCGGGCGTGAGCAGGGCTTCGCCGCTTTGGGCGCCTTGCTCCTGGGTGTGATCGTCTCCGGCCTGTTCGTCGCCATCTCGATGACCTCGGGCGGCGGCGCCTGGGACAATGCCAAGAAATATATCGAGGACGGCAATTACGGCGGCAAGGGCTCCGAAGCCCACAAGGCCGCGGTGACCGGCGACACGGTCGGCGATCCGTACAAGGACACGGCGGGTCCCGCCGTGAACCCGATGATCAAGATCACCAACATCGTCGCCCTCCTCCTCCTCGCGGCCCTCGCCGGCCACGCCTGAGCGAAGCGGGAGCGATTCGAATTGCCCCGTCCGGACCCGACGTCCGGGCGGGGCTTTTTCGTTTCCGCCGAGCCCTTTACTTTCCGCAAGGATCGGACATCATCCCGGACCAGGCGTTTGGGGGCTGCCGATGAAGGGGATGATTCTGGGGGCCGCGATCGCGGCCGCACCGTGGGGAGCCGCCGCCGCCGCGCCGGCAGCGCAGGTCTCCATCGAGGACCTCGGCGACATTCCCTTCATCTCCGCGCCCGAGCTTTCCCCCGACGGCACGAAGCTCCTCGCCAAGGTCAATGTCGACGGACGCGAGGCGCTCGCCGTCTACGACCTCACCGCCGCCGCCGACACCGCGCCCAAGTTCGTCCCCTATAGGGGCGCCGTGCGCTGGTACGGCTGGGCGGGCAACGGCCGCGTACTCGTCGGCCAGACCCTCATAAACATCATCTTCGGCTCGGTTCCGATCCCGCTGACGCGCCTCACCCGCCACGATCTGAAGACCGGCCAATCGACGGACATCGGCCAGGGCGGCGGCTTCCTGCGCGACAACGTCGTCTTCACCGATCCCGACGGGCGCTACGTGCTCGTCGCTGCCCAGAAGGATCTCGACGACTCACCTGCAGTCGTCCGCGTTGATCTCGCCACCGGCGCCTCGACCGAGGTCCAGAAGAAGAAGGCCGGGATTCTCAGCTGGTCGTCGACGCCGGCGGCAACATCAGGGGCGGCATCGCCTATGGCGGGAAGAGCTGGACCGTCTGGTCTAAGGACCCGCAGACGGGCGAGTTGCGCAAGGCTGCGTCGGGGCGGGTCTCGAACCAGGAGAGCGTCGTCGAATCCATCAGGCTCGTCACCAACGAAAGCCGCGGCGTCATCGTAACCAACGAGCGCACCGGGCGGTTCGCCGTCTACGATTACGATCTCGCCTCGCAGGCGATCGGCGCCCCCATTTTCGAGCATCCAGAGGTCGACATCAGCGCGCCGGACTTCTCGGCGGACGGAACGACGGTCGAAGGGGTCCACTATGAGGATGACAAGCCGCGCGTCGCCTGGCTGACTGCCGACCGCAAGAAGCTGCAGGAGGACCTCGACAAGACGTTCCGCGGCAAGATCAACCGCATCGTCAGCGAGAGCCGTGACGGCAAGAGGGTGCTGATCTGGACCGGCGGCGCCGACGATCCGGGGAGCTATTACCTGTTCGACCGGCCAGCGCGGCGGATGACCCTATTCGCCACCCCCTACGAGAAGCTGGCGGAGAAAAGCTTCTCGAGAGTCGAGCCGATCCGCTACCAGGCCCGCGACGGCCTCTCCATCCCCGGTTACCTCACCCTTCCCGCGGGGCGCGACCCCAGGGGGCTGCCGCTCATCGTAATGCCCCACGGCGGTCCCTTCGCGCGCGACAGCTACGCCTTCCATCCCTGGGTTCAGCTCCTGGCCAGCCGCGGCTATGCGGTGCTGCAACCGAACTTCCGCGGCTCGACCGGCTACGGCCGTACCTATGTCGAGCGCGGCTACGGCCAGTGGGGCACCGGCATGCAGGACGATCTGGACGACGGCGTCGCCTGGCTCGTCGGCAAAGGGATCGCCGATCCGAAGCGCGTCTGCCTGATGGGCGCCTCCTACGGCGGCTATGCGGCGCTGTGGGGCGCGATCCGGAACCCGGACCGCTACCGCTGCGCGATCAGCTTCGCCGGAGTCACGGATATTCGCGGGATGCTCAAATACGACGCCCGTTTCCTGATGGCGCCGCGCTACTCGCGGCAATGGCGCAAGAAGGTCGAAGGGGAAGAGAAACGCGACCTGGCCGCCATATCCCCCCTCCAGCAGGCGGGGCGGCTCGATGTGCCGGTCCTCATCGCCCACGGCGAGGTCGACGCCAACGTTCCGGCCGAGCAGAGCCGGAAGCTGGTGACCTCGCTCCGCGCCCGCGGCGCGAACGTGCAGCCGGCCTTCTACCCACACAGCGGCCACGACTTCGAGCGGGCCGCCGACAGCCTCGACTTCATGCGCCGGGTGGAAGCGTTCCTGGAGCTCCACAACCCGGCCGATGCCGCTCCGCCGGGCGCGCGAGACGCGCAGCCGGTCTCAACGGCGATCGAAGCCGGCGAGCTGGCGCCGGGGCCGCTGAAGAAGGCCAAGCTCGCCTCGGTCATGCTGCGGTACCGCGTCAGCGCCGCCGGCCGGGTGGAAGGCTGCAGCCTCGCCGAGACCAGCGGCGTCGCCGCGCTCGACAAGCAATTGTGCGCGATCGCGGAGGAACGATTCCAGTATCGCCCGGCGCGCGACGCGGCCGGGAAGCCGCAACCCGGGACCGGCAGCACGAGCGTGGCCCTTCGCACCGTCGCGGCGCCTGGGGCCGGCAAGTAGGGCAGCTTCCCTTTTCGGCGCCGTGCCGCTAGAGGAGCGCGACTTTTGCTGAGCGCCGAGGATTGATGGCCAAGGAAGAACTTCTCGAGATGCGGGGGCAGGTGGTGGAGCTCCTCCCCAATGCGATGTTCCGCGTGCGGCTCGAGAACAATCACGAGATACTCGGCCATACCGCCGGCAAGATGCGCAAGAACCGCATCCGCGTCCTCGTCGGCGACGAGGTGCTGGTCGAGCTGACGCCCTACGACCTGACCAAGGGTCGGATCACCTACCGCTTCAAGTAGAGCGGGCGCGCGGTGCGCCTCGTCCTCGCTTCCGCCAGCCCCCGCCGGCTCGAGCTGCTGGCGCGTCTCGGCGTGGCGCCGGACGCCGTGCTTCCAGCGGACATCGACGAGACTCCGCGCAAGGCCGAGCTCCCTCCCGGATACGCCTGCCGAATGGCGGCGGAAAAGGCGGCGGCGGTGGCGGAGCCCGGCGCGATCGTGCTCGCGGCCGACACCGTGGTTGCCGCGGGACGCCGCATCCTGCCCAAGGCGGAGACGGAGGAAGAAGCGCGGGCGGCGCTCGCGCTGCTGTCGGGGCGGCGTCACCGGGTCCATTCGGCCGTCGCCGTGAGGGACCCGGAAGGCATCACGCGGCACCGCCTGTCGACCAGCATCGTGGCCTTCAAGCGGCTGAGCGAGGAAGAGGTGGGCGCATACCTCGCCTCGGGCGAGTGGCGCGGCAAGGCGGGCGGATACGCGATACAAGGGCGCGCCGAAGCCTTGGTGCGGGCGCTGAGCGGCAGCCATTCGGGCGTGATGGGCCTGCCGCTCTACGAGACGCGGGCGCTGCTCCGCGCGAGCGGCTATTCGCTTGGCTGAGTGGCTGTACGAAACGGGGATCGGCGAGAACCGCGCGATCCTCGTCGAGGAGGGGCGGATCGTCGAAGCGGTGATCGAGCTGCCCGGAGAGATCCGTGCCGGTGCGGTGCTGGAGGGACGCCTCACCGCCATCCTCGTCCCCGCCCGCCGCGGCATCGTCGCCACCGCGGCGGGCGAGGCGGTGATCGAGCCGCTGCCGGCGGCGCTCACCGAAGGGCAGGCGCTGCGGGTGCTGATCGTCCGCGAGGCGATCCCGGAAACCGGACGGCCCAAGCTCGCCCGCTGCCGCGCGACCGACGAGGCGCCGCGGCCCGGGCCGGCCCTGGCGGAACGGATCGGCCGCGCCGTACGCCATGCCCCGCCGGGACCGGACCGGTTCGAGGAGGCGGGGTGGTCCGAGCTCCTCGAGGAATCCACGGCCGGCGAAATCCCCTTCCCCGGCGGGGTGCTTCGGATGAGCGTCACGCCCGCCATGACCCTGTTCGACGTCGACGGCGCCCTTCCGCCGGCCGAGCTCGCAATCGCCGGCGCGGAAGCCGCGGCGCGGGCCGTCCAGCGGTTCGGCATCGGCGGCTCGGTCGGCATCGACCTCCCGACCCTGGCCGCCAGGGAGCAACGCCAGGCCGCAGCCGCCGCGGTGGACCGGGTGCTGCCGCAGCCGTTCGAGCGGACGGCAGTGAACGGCTTCGGCTTCCTCCAGATCGTCCGCCGCCGCGAGCGGCCCTCGCTGCCGGAACTGATCCAGGGCGACCCTGCCGGGGCGGCCGCACGGGCACTGCTCCGGCGCGCCGAGCGCAGCGGCGGCGCGGGCGTGCGCACCCTTCACGCCGCACCTCGGGTAATCGCGGGGATCGAGGCAAATCCCGAATGGGTGCAGGAGCTTGCCCGCCGCATCGGCGCGCCCGTCGCCTTGCGGGCGGAGCCCGGCCTCGCCATATCGGCCGGGCATGTCCACAGCCAATTCCCCTGAGCGGCGGCGCCACGCCTGCCCCTTGTGCGGCAAGCCTGTGGTCGCCGATCACAGCCCGTTCTGCAGCCGCGGCTGCCGCGACCGCGACCTGCTTAACTGGCTCGGCGACGGCTACCGCGTGCCCGGCCCGCCGGCCGCCGATTCCTCCGACGACGCGGCTTCCGGGCTGGACAGTGAGCGCTGAGCGCCTCTATAGGCGCCGCTTCCGCTTGTCCCGGATACGCCCAGGTAGCTCAGTTGGTAGAGCACGTGACTGAAAATCACGGTGTCGGTGGTTCGATCCCGCCCCTGGGCACCATTTCCCTGTTTCAGGGCCTCCCAAGCAGCTTCATAGCATTCTGAAAACGGCAGTTTTCTGCGGTTTCCATGTACCGAGTTGCGTCGGGGCGTCGCTTTGCATCCGGGAGAGGTGAGGGTACTTTTGGGGGTATGCGCGAATTGTCGCTCGGGAGATACCCCCATGCCCCTCTCTGCTGTGGCCGTAAGCAACGCAAAACCAAGGGAAAAACCTTACAAGCTGAGCGATGAGAGGGGGCTCTTTCTGCTCGTGACGCCGAAAGGGCACCGCTACTGGCGCTTCAAGTACCGATTTGACGGTAAGGAGAAGATCCTCGCCTTCGGGGTCTATCCCGATGTGAGCCTCGCCGACGCCCGCGAGAAGCGGGACGCGGCCAGGAAGGTCGTCGCCGCCGGTGAGGACCCCGCAGCGAACAAGAAGCGGGCCGAGGCGGAGAAGCGTGCCCGATCGCAGGAGACCTTCAGCATCATTGCCGACGAATGGCTGGATCGACTGGAGAAGGAAGGCCGCTCCGCCTCCACCCTCTCAAAGCTTCGGTGGCTCACAGACTTTGCGCGGCCGGCCTTAGGGGACCGCCTAATCGCCGAGATCACGGCCCCAGAGCTCCTCGAAGTTCTTCGCAAGGTGGAGGCCCGCGGGCGCTACGAGACGGCAAACCGGCTGCGAAGCACCTTCGGCACCATCTTTCGATATGCAATCGCAACCAGCCGCGCCCATCGAGACGTCGCCTACGACCTGCGGGGCGCGTTGATCACGCCGAAGGTAAGCCATCGCTCCGCCATAACGGACCCGAAGGAGGTTGGAGCGCTACTTCGGGCAATCGAAGGACATGAGGGGCAGCCGGCAGTCCGGCACGGGTTGCGACTCCTGCCGCACGTCTTCGTGCGACCGGGAGAGTTGCGGCTGGCACAATGGCAGGAGTTCGACCTCGAGGGCCGTCTCTGGACGATCCCTGCCGATCGAACGAAGATGCGGCGCCAGCACCGGGTGCCGCTCTCCAGCCAGGCCGTGGGTATCCTGCGGGAGCTGAAGGCGATCACCGGCGACGGGAGTCTGCTGTTTCCCAGCATCCTATCCGCCGAGCGCGCCATCTCCGACAACACCATGAACGCAGCGCTGCGCAGGCTCGGGTATGACAAGTCGCAGATGACCGCCCACGGCTTCCGCGCGATGGCCAGTACCCTTCTGAACGAGACCGGCAGGTGGCATCCCGATGCGATCGAGCGACAGCTGGCGCATGTGGAGGGAAATGGCGTTCGTCGTGCCTATGCACGCGGGGAGCATTGGGATGAGCGGGTTCGAATGATGCAGTTCTGGTCGGACTATCTCGACGAACTGCGCATCGGACCGAAGGTGGTGAAGGGGCGCTTTCGCCGCGCAGCTTAGTCGGCCGCCCCTCGCCTTAGCCGAGCGGCCGACGCCCTGCCGGCTATCCTGTTAGTCGTCGTCGAGACCGAGAGCCAACAGATCACCCGAGGAAGTGGACCATGGGTATGAGGTCGGGCTGCGCATCCATGCCTCAATAGCCGACTCCCGCCAGCCAATGCACCTCTCCGAGATGCGGATCTGCTTCGGAAAACTCCCCTGCTCGATCCTTCGGTAGAGTGTCGAGCGGCTGAGGCCGGTTCGCTCCAGCACCGTCCTGATACGCAGAATTCTGTCGGGGCTACCGAAGACCATCTTTCATCTCCTGCCAAGAACGGGAACGCCCTCATGAAGAATGGGAGCGCGCGGGACGATCAAGAGGGCCGGAGCCGCGATGCGGCGGAGACGTAGCTCCGTGCGGTCCAGAGGGATGTCTCCGCGCCGCTCACCTGGGCTTCGAGGCGACGCTGGTCCGGGAGAGAAAAGGGGGGCGGAAGCCGGTGAGCAAGGGGTGCGGAGAGGCCGCACCGGCTCATATCGGAGGCCGACATGATCAAGACGATTCCTCTCAATAAGCTCATCCCCTCCCCTCGCAATGTGCGGCGGAGCACGGACGAGCAGGCGGACCTGCAGCTCAAAGCCGACATCGAGGCCCGGGGCTTGCTCCAGAACCTCGTCGTCGCGCCCGCGAAGAAACCGAGAGGTGCCTTCACTGTGGAGGCCGGCGGCCGTCGGCTGCGGGCGCTGAACGCGCTCGTCGAGGACGGCAAGCTCGAAGTTTCGCACGAGGTGCCGTGCCTCGTCATCGGTGGCGGTGCGATCGCCCATGAGGCGAGCCTCGCGGAGAACTTCCACCGTCTCGCCATGAACCCCGCGGACGAGTGCCTCGCCTTCGGCCAGCTGATCGAGCAGGGTGCTGACGTCGAAGGCATCGCCCGCCGGTTCGGCCTCACGGCTCGCTTCGTCGAGGGGCGGCTGCGGCTCTCGGGGCTCGCACCGACGGTGTTCGAGGCGCTCGGCTCGGGCGAGATCACGCTCGACGTCGCCAAAGCCTATGCGGCGACGCCGGACAGGGAGCGGCAGGCTTGGGTGTTCGAGCAACTGCGCGGCAGCTACTCCGCCGCCCATCCGGACAGCATTCGGCGGATGATGACGCATGCGACGGCGGGCGCGGGCGACCCGCGCGCGCGGCTGGTCGGCGAGGAGGCCTATGTCGCGGCCGGGGGACGGATCGAGCGGGACCTCTTCTCCGAGGAGGCGGGCGAGCGCTGGCTTGACCTGCCGCTGCTGGAGCGGCTCGCGACCGAGAAGATGGAGATGCTGGCGGCGGAGATGGCGGCGGAGATGGGGCTCGCGTGGGTGCGTCCAACGCTCTCCTCCTGGATCGGCTACCCCGCCACGGCCGGCTTGCGGCGGATCGTGCCGGAGCACGAGCCGCTCACCGACGAGGAGGAGGCGCGCATCGAAGTGGCGCATGCCCGAATCCTCGAGCTGAATGCGATCATCGACGACGAGGACGTGACGGACGAGGAACGGCGCCAAGCCGAGGAGAAAGCGGAGGCGCTGGAGCGCGAGATCACGGATCTTCGCGACAAGCCCGCCATTCTCGACGGCGCGCTGAAGCCGAAGCTGGGCACGTTCCTGCTGCTCGGCGACGACGGCGTGCCGCGGCTCGACGCGGTCTTCTACCGTGAGCCGGAGCCGGAGGAGGAAGCCGACCATCACGACTTCGACAGCTCCGAACCTCGCGAAACGGGACCGACTCCTGCTGCCGATCAGGAGGAGCCGGAGGAGCCGGAGGAGCGGCCGCAGCCACTATCACGTGCGCTGATCGACGAACTGGCCATCCAACGCCGCGACATCCTGGCCGTGTATGTCGCGGCCGATCCGGGGCTGGCACTCGACCTCGCCGTCTTCCTGATGGTGGACCGGGATGCCGTCTATTCGTGCGAGCGGAGCGGGTCGTCGCTCATGGCGCTGCCGCCCACCGACCCGGTGTTCGGGTTCAAGACGCCCGGCGCACCGGCGACCGTGGCGCGGGCGCAGGCGGAAGAGACGCTGGACCGGAGCTGGATGGCCGGTGCGAGCCGCGCGGAACGCTTCGACCGTTTTCGTGAGCTTGGGGAGGAGGCGCGAGCTGCCTGGCTCGGCCATGCCGTCGCTCGGACCCTGGAGGCGAGCGCGAACGCTGCGGGCGCGCGTGCCTGTGCCTTCCACGATCATCTTGCGACCCTCCTCGGGACCGATGTCGCGAAATGGTGGCGGCCGACGGGCGCCAACTACTTCGATCGGGTGCCGAAGGCGGTGACGCTCGCCGCGTTCGAGGAAGTTGGCGGCGCTTCGTTCTCCGGCGGATTCGCAAAGGCGAAGAAGGCCGAGCTGAGCGAGACCGCCGAGCGCATCTTTGCCGGCCAAGGCGCTGTCCCCGACGATGTGAGGGAGCGCGCTATCGCCTGGGTGCCGGAGCAGATGCGGTTCGCGCCCACCGCAGAGCCAGTTGCTGCCGCCGACGACCGTACGGCGCCATGGGAGGATTCGGGCGACAGTGAGGCGGCCGCCGCGGAAGCCCAGCCCGCTTCGCACGAAGAACCAGACCCGGATGACGGCAGCGTACCTGACGAGGGGAGCGGGGCGGACATGGATACGCAACGCTCCAGCCCTGCGACCGAAGAAGCTCCAACTCCGCCCGCGCGCCAGCGCCGGAGGAGAGGGCGCGGCAGGAAAGCGGACGCCGACACGCCTCCGGCGATCCTGGAGGAAGCGGCCTGACCGTCCGACGAAAAGGGAGTGGCGCTCCAGCGCCGCTCCCTTCCCTCGGCACGGGCCGGGGGCGGTGACCGGATTTAGTTACAAGCGGCCGCAGGGCGCGTCCAAAGGGAAGATGAAAGGCGCGTCCCCACTATCCGCCGCGATCGATGCCGGCCGACGCGCCTAGCTGAGGTGCCTCACTGGACAGCTGGCCATCACCCGTTCCGGACGGG
>DASVVY010000046.1:0-17510 GCA_036386335.1 Allosphingosinicella sp.
CCCGCCATCGTCCTCGTCCGCCCCCAGCTCGGCGAGAACATCGGAAAAGCCGCGCGGGCGATGCTGAATTTCGGGCTTACCGACCTGCGCCTCGTCAACCCGCGGGACGGGTGGCCGAACCCCGCGGCGGGGCCCGCAGCCTCGGGGGCGGATGTCGTGCTGGAGAAGGCGCGGGTGTTCAGCTCCGTGGCCGAAGCGGTGGGGGATTGCGTCCATGTCTATGCCACCACGGTGCGCAAGCGCGGGCTCGTGGTGCCGGTGGTGAGCCCGGAGGAGGCGGCGCGGGAGATGCGGACGCAGCCGGAGCCGTCCGCGATCCTGTTCGGCGCGGAGCGGGCGGGGCTGGAGACGGACGAGGTGGCGGTGGCGGAGAAGATCCTAACCGTGCCGATCAACCCGGAATTCCGGTCGCTGAACCTTGCGCAGGCAGTGATCCTGGTCGCCTACGAATGGTCGAAGCATGGCGAGCTCGCCGTTCCCACCGAAGGCGATCCGCGCGAGCCGCGGGCGACGCAGGCGCAGCTGGAAGGGCTGATCGGGCAGCTCGACGAGGCGCTGGTCGCCGCCGGCTATTTCCACCCGCCGGACCGGACCCCCGCGACCCGCAACACCATCCGCACCATCCTCACCAAAGCAGGCTGGTCGAACCGCGAAGTGCAGGCGTTGCGCGGGATCGTCCGGGCGCTCGTCAATCCGCGGCAGCGCTGAGGCTTGACCGGTCTTGCCTATTTCGCGGGGGAGACCTCGGCCCGGAGGGCGTCGAAACGCTCGAGCTCGTAGGCGATCGAGGCTTCGATCAACTGCTCGTAGAGCGCCGCCGCAAGCTCGACCGGCACGCCTTCGCGCCGTGCCGCGGCGGCGACATTGGCCAGCACTTGGGCCTTGCGCGCCTCGTCCCTGACGGTGGAGCGCTCCTCCTTGATACGGGCTGCGGCGTCCATGTAGCGGAAGCGGCGGCCGAGCCGCTGGGCGATCTCCAGGTCGAGCCGGTCGATGCCATGGCGGACCTCCGCCATCGTACGGCAGGCCGCCGGATCCTTCGGGTTTTCGTGCATTGGCCCTCCTTACAGCGGCGGGTCGGCCTGTCGAGCCCTGCCGCTTTTCCTTGACTTCAAGGGCGTTAAGGAGGATTTTCCGGCCCCTGCAGGAATGGGGATGACGATGAAGGCATTGCTGATCGTAACGGTTCTCCTGGCTACGCCGGCCATTGCGTCTCCGCAGGCCGACAAGTCGAGCGATTCCGACCGGCTGGTCTGCCGGATGGTCGCCGAGACCGGTTCGCGCCTCTCGCGCAGCCGCGTTTGCCTGACCAAGGAGCAGTGGGAGGAGCAGCGCGCCGAGAATCGGCGGACCGTGGAGCGCTCCCAGGCCAACAGGCCGATGAACGGGCAGTAAGCCCGGGCAAAGACACGGCTTTTCCGAACCACTCCCGCCCCCGGCTTGACTTCCGGGCGGCGAGCGGCCATCTGCCGCCCATCGCAATTGGCCCCGCACCCCGGTGAAGCGGCGGCCGCGCCAGGCTCGTTCCTGGCGGTGCGGCTCCGGGCCTGGCAACAAGCAGATTGGACGATCAGATGAGCAAGCGCAGCAGCGCCAAGTACAAACTCGACCGCCGGATGGGGGAGAACGTCTTCGGACGGCCCAAGAGCCCCGTCAACAAGCGCGAATACGGCCCCGGCCAGCACGGCCAGCGCCGCAAGGGCAAGATGTCGGACTTCGGCATCCAGCTGCGCGCCAAGCAGAAGCTCAAGGGCTATTACGGCGACGTCACCGAGAAGCAGTTCAAGAAGACGTTCACCGAAGCCGCCCGCATGAAGGGCGACACCTCGCAGAACCTGATCGGCCTGCTCGAGCGCCGGCTCGACATGGTCGTCTATCGCGCCAAGTTCGCGCCGACGATCTGGTCCGCGCGCCAGCTGGTCAGCCACGGCCACATCCGCGTCAACGGGGTGAAGTGCAACATCGCCTCGCGGCGGGTGAACGTCGGCGACGTCATCGAGCTCGGCGGCAAGGCGCAGGAAATGGCGCTGGTGATGGAGGCACAGGGCCTCGCCGAGCGCGACATTCCCGATTACGTGGTCCCGGACGGCGCGGCCCGCGCCACCTTCAACCGCGTGCCGACCCTCGACGAGGTGCCCTATCCGGTGCGGATGGAGCCGAACCTGGTCGTCGAGTTCTACTCGCGCTAAGCGGCAGCCGGCGGGCAGCAGGGCTGCCCGCCGCTCCCTTCATTTGGCCGCCGTCGCCTCGGCCAGGAAGCGGCCGATCCGATCGAGCATGTCGGTGCGCGCCTTGGAATCCTCGAGGTCGTGCTCGAGCCCCTCGAAGACGACCAGCTCGCTGCGCTTGCCGGCATCCTTGAGCGCCCTGTCCATCCGCCGCGAATGCGCCTGGCCGACGTTGAGGTCGCGGGTGCCGTGGAAGAGCAGGACGGGCGCCGAGATGCGGGCGGCGTTGCGCAGCGGCGAGCCCTGCTCGACGTGCGGCCCCGAGCCGACGAACCGCGCCACCAGATCCGCGTTGGTGAAGCCCTTCGCCTCCTCCTTTAGGAGCCCGAGATCGGTCACCGGCGCGATCGCGACGATCCCCTTGAACAGGTTTGGCTCGGTCGCCGCGGCCTGCAGTGCCGCATAGCCGCCATAGGACCAGCCGACCGCCGCCGTCCGCGCCGGATCGGCAATGCCCTGCGCCGCCAGCCACTTGGCGCCGGCGGTGATGTCGCCGATCGAGGTGCGCCAGCCCTGGAAGCCGTTCTGCGCGAGCCAGGCGTCGCCGAAGCCGTCCGAGCCGCGGAAATTGGGCTGCAGCACCGCATAGCCCTGGGCGGCGAGATACTGGGCGAACCAGTCGAAGCCCCATTCGTCGCGCGACGACGGGCCGCCGTGCGGCATGACGACGGTCGGGAGCTTCTTGCCCTCCTTCCCCGGCGGCAGGGTCAGATAGGCAGGCACCATCGCGCCGTCCGGTGCCGAATATGCGACTGCCCTGACGCTGGCGAGGGTGGCGTTCTCGAGCTCCGGCCGTGCCAGCATGATCTCGTTGAGGCCCTTCGTCTGATCGTCGTACACATAATAGCGGCCGGGATCGGAGTCGCTGCCGGCGAAGATGAGCAGCTTGTGCCCGTCTTGGGAAGAGCCGCGGAAGCTCACCAGCGGCAGGTGCGGCAGCGCCTTCGACAGCGAGGCCGAGAGGCGCTTGTACTTGTCGTCGAAATAGACGGCCTGGCGCTGCTCCTCGGCGAAGCTGACGCCGATCACCTTGCGGCCGCGGCCGATCCGCACCACGCCGTCCACGTCGACCTTGTCGTTCGCGTAGACGAGCTCGGGGGCGAGGGCGCCGTCGAGCTTGACGCGATAGAGGGCGAAGCGGCCGTTAAGCTTCTTCAAGGCGTAGGCCGAGTCGATCGAGCCGTCGACGGCGAGCGGGATCATGCCCTCGCGGGTCTGGCTGTCGTAGGTCGAGAACTTTTTCCACTCCGACGATCCGGAGGGGCGGTAGAAATATTCCGTCGCCGAGGTCAGCATGCCGGTCGAGCCGTGGACGTGCTCGGACTCCTTGATGCGGACGTTGCCGCGGCCGTCGGTGAGGAAGCCGGTGGCGAGCGGGTCCGCTTTCTCGATCGCCTCGGTCTTCAGCGTCCTGAGGTCGATCCGGTCGACGCCGAGGCCGTCGCTCTTGCGCGCGAGACGGGTGTCGCTCCGCCCCGATTCAGGCACGTAGTCGCGGCTCATCAGGAGGGCGTTGCCGTCGTCGGGCAGCCAGTCGAGGATGGCGCCGTCGAACTGCCGGAGACGGGCGTCATTGAAGGACGGACGCTGGCCGAGCTCCTTCGCGTTCGAGCCGTCGGCGTCCATTGCGTAGAGGCGGGTGAAGGGGATGAGCTCGCCCTCGATGCTGACAAGCGCGTAGACCGAGCAGACGAGGCGGCTGTCGCTGGCGAAGCGGCACCAGCGCAGCCGCCCGGATTGCCGCTGGCGCGGATGATCGGCTTGGCCGGCCCGCCGCCGGCGAGATCCACAACCATCGCGGCCGAGGCGGCGCCGGGCGCCGGCGCGATGTAGACGAGGTAGCGACCGCTCGGCGACATATCGAGCCCGCTGGCGCTCTCGCGCACGCCGAAGCGGGCGGCGTCGCCCGGCGCCTGCGCAGACGCCGACGCTGCGGCGGCGATGCCGCAGAAAAAGATCAAAGCTTTGAACATCTCAGCCCCCCTTCGTGTTCTTGGCGAGTGAAGCACGCGCCGGGCTGCGCCGCAAGGCGGCCTGTTGCACCTCTCGCCGCGCCGCCTGTAGGGCGCCTTCCGAAGGAGACCGATCTTGCACCGGAAGCTCACCCTCCCCGCCCTCGCCCTGAGCGCCCTCGCCGGCTGCGCCACAAGCCCGGCCGATCGGGCCGCGCAGCCTTATGCCGGCCCACCGATCTCGCTCGCGACCCTGACGACGGCGACGCAGATCCTGGCGTCGGACGCTTTCGAGGGGCGGGCGCCGACGACCGCGGGCGAAGCGAAGACGGTCGACTATATCGCGAAGCAGTTCGCCAAAGCCGGGTTGCGGCCGGGCAACGGCGGCAGCTGGTACCAGGATGTGCCGATGGTGGAGACGACCTCCACGCCGACGGCGCTCACCGTCACCGGCGGGGCGGCGCCGCTGACCTTCGCCCATCGCACCGATTTCGTCGCCAACAGCTATCAGGTGCAGCCGCGGGTGGACGTGCGGGACAGCGAGATGGTTTTCGTCGGCTACGGCATCAACGCGCCCGAGCGGGGGTGGAACGACTATGCCGGGGTCGACGTGCGCGGGAAGACGGTGATCATCCTCATCAACGATCCCGACTGGGACCAGGAGCGCCTCCAAGGCACGTTCAACGGCAAGGCGATGACCTATTACGGCCGCTGGACCTACAAATATGAGGAAGCCGCGCGGCAGGGCGCGGCGGCGGCCTTCATCGTCCACGATCCGCAGCCGGCCGCTTACGGCTGGAACGTGGTGCAATCCTCGTGGACGGGGCCGCAATACAATCTCGACGAGGCCGGCGGCCATATGGACCAGTCGAAGGTGGTCGGCTGGCTGACCAATGCGGCGGCGCAGCGGGTGCTGGCCGCCTCTGGACAGGACCTTGCGGCGCTCAGCGCGCAGGCGAAGCGGCCCGGCTTCAAGGCGGTGCCGCTCAGGACCCGCGCCTCGATCGGCCTCGTCAACCAGATCAAGCGGCAGGCGTCGCGCAACGTCGTCGGCGTGTTGCCGGGATCGAAGCGGCCGGACGAATATGTGATCTACACCGCCCACTGGGACCATCTCGGGCGGTGCGACGCGGACAAGAGCGGCGACGACATCTGCAACGGCGCGGTCGACAACGCCTCCGGCACCGCCGGCCTGATCGCGCTCGCGGAAGCCTATGCCAAAGGCGGTGCGCCGAAGCGCTCGGTCGTCTTCATCGCGGTGACGGGCGAGGAATCGGGGCTGCTCGGATCCAAATATTATGCCGAGCACCCGCTGTACCCGCTGGCGAAAACGGTCGGCGGGATCAACATGGACGGCCTGAACGTGGTCGGAAACACCCGCGACTTCGTCGTGATCGGCAAGGGCAAGTCCGAGCTCGAGGACTATATGAAGCGGGCGACCGACCGCTTCGGCCTTACCGTCAAGAACGAGCCTTCGCCGCAGGCCGGCTATTACTACCGGTCCGACCATTTCAGCCTCGCGCGGGAGGGCGTGCCGATGCTCTACGGCGAGGGCGGCGAGGATCTGGTGGTGGGGGGCGTCACGGCCGGCCACGCCGCGGCGGAGGACTACCGCACCAACCGCTACCACCAGCCGAGCGACGAATACGACCCGCGCTGGGACTGGTCGGGCGCGATCCGCGACCTCCAGATCTACTACATGATCGGCCGCGAACTGGCGGATTCGCGCGACTGGCCAAACTGGTATCCCGGCGACGAATTCCGGGCCATCCGCGACCGCAGCCGCGGCGGGTCGGCCGGCACGCGATGACCGCCCGCCAGCCGCCGGAATGGGCGCCGCACGGGTGGGTGTGGATCGGCTTTCCGAGCCATGCGGACCTGTGGGAGGACGATCTCGAGCCCGGGCGGCGGGAGGTCGCGGCCTTTGCCGAGGCGGTGCATGCGGGCGGGGCGGGCGAGGAGGTGCGGCTGGTCGCGGCGGACCCGGCCTCTGCGCGGGCCGCGCACGCGCTGGCGCCGTTCGCGACGGTTCTGCAGGAGCCGTTCGGGGATATCTGGCTTCGAGACACCGGCCCCATAGTGCTCACCGGCGCGGACGGCCCCGCCCCGGCCAGCTTCCGGTTCAACGGCTGGGGCGGGAAGTATGAGCTGGAGGGTGATGACACGGTTGGGCTGCGGCTCGCCGAAGGCGCGGCGCTTACGGCGATGCGCTATGAGTGGGTGCTGGAGGGCGGCGCGATCGACGTGGACGGGACCGGCCTCCTCGTCACCACCGAGCAGTGCCTCCTGAACCCGAACCGAAACCCGGGGCTCGGGCGCGACGAGATAGAGGCGCGGCTGCGCGAGCAGCTCGGGATCGAGCGGGTGCTGTGGCTCGGCGAGGGACTGCTGAACGACCATACCGACGGCCATGTCGACAATCTCGCCCGCTTCGTCGGCGAGGGGCGGCTGGCGATCCCCACGCCCACGGGCGCGGATGACCCCAATGCCGCCGCCTATGCGGACGCACGGCGGCGGGCCGAGGCCTTCGGGGTGGAGGTGGTTCCCCTCCCCTCCCCCGGCCTGGTGCTGCGCGACGGGGAGATCATCCCGGCGTCGTACATGAACTTCTACATCGGCAATGCGGCGGTGGTGGTGCCGCTCTATGGCGCGGCCAACGACGAGGCTGCGCTGGCGGCGATCGGCCCGCTGTTCCCGGAGCGGCGGACGGTGGGGTTGCGGGCCGACCATGTGCTGACCGGGGGGGGCAGCTTCCACTGCATAAGCCAGCAGATGCCGCTATAGTCCACGCGGTGACCTCCGGCCGCGCGGAACCGAGACGGCAGTCTCGGCAGTCTCGACGGGGTGTCTCGACTTCGCTGGACACGAACGGATAAGTGCCTCGATCATGACCACCATCGCCGTAGCCGCGCTGCAGCTCCCTTTCTCCGAATCGGCGGAGGAGAATATCGCCGCCGTGAGCGACCTCGTGCGCGAGGCGGCCAGCAAGGGGGCGAAGCTGATCCTGCCGCCGGAACTGTTCGAGGGCCATTATTTCTGCCGGACGCAGGACGAAGGGCATTTCGCCCGCGCCCTGCCGGTGGAGGAGCATCCGGCGGTGCAGGCGATGCGCACCCTCGCCGCCGAGCTCGGCGTCTACATCCCGACGAGTTTCTTCGAGGCGGAGGGGCACCATCATTACAACAGCCTTGCGATGATCGACGACACCGGCGCGGTGATGGGCGTCTACCGCAAGAGCCACATCCCGGACGGACCGGGCTATTCGGAGAAATTCTACTTCCGGCCCGGCAACACCGGCTTCAAGACGTTCCGCACGCCCTACGGCACCGTCGGCCCCGCGGTATGCTGGGACCAATGGTATCCCGAGACGGCGCGGGCGCTGATGCTCGACGGCGCCGAGATCCTGCTCTTCCCGACCGCGATCGGCGCGGAGCCGCACGACCCCGGGCTCGACACCAGCCGGATGTGGCGCCGGGCGATGATCGGACACGCGGTGTCGAACGTCGTTCCGGTCGTCGCCGCCAACCGGATCGGCACCGAGCACGGCCAGCGTTTCTACGGTCACTCGTTCATCTGCGACGAGCGCGGCGATATCCTGGCGGAATTCGGCGACAGCGAGACGGGCGTGCTGACCGCGACGCTCGACCTCAGGCAGGCGCGGGCGCACCGCGCCGCCTTCGGCTTCTTCCGCGACCGGCGGCCGGACCTTTACGGCCGGATCGCGCAGGACCTCTGAGGGAAGCCGGAGCGTCAGTCGCGCCGGTTGGCGCGGCGCTCCCGGTACCATTGGTCGACCATCTGCTGGCGGCAGCCGGTCTGCCCGTAGCTGCCGACCACCGAGCAGCTGCCCGGGAGGTTCGAGCGGCTAATGTCCTCCAGCGCCTCGCTACGCGATCCCCAGGAGGTCTCGCTCGGCGGATCGCCCTTGCCGCGAAGCTCCTTCGGGATCCGGTACCGCTCCGTTTCCGGCTTGCGGGCGCAGACGACGATCTCCTCGTCGCTGCTCCTCGGGCACGGATCGTCGCCGTAGACGACGACGCTCGCCGTCCTCTCGGGCGGCTCGGCCGCGGCGGGGGATGCGGCAGAGGCCGCGGCGAGCAGGAGGAGGAGCTGGGCTTTCACGCGGGTCGTTTCGGCAGCGGGCGATGAACCATGGATTAAGAGCGGCCTCTCAGCGCCAAAGCGCGGGAGAAAACCTCCTCGAACATCGCCGCCGTCAGGCGGTTGGTGTTCTGGTTGTATCGCGAGCAATGGTAGCTATCGATCAAGATACGGCCGTCGGGCAGCCGGTGCTCGGCGAGGTGGCCGAACTTGTAGGCGGAGAGGCGCCCGCCGGCCGCGCGCACCGCGGCGCCATGCGCGATCTGGCCGAGCGCGACCAGCACGCGCGCATTGGGCAGGGCATCGAGCGCGGGGCGGAAATAGGCCCCGGTGCAGGTGGCGATCTCGTCCGGCGTGGGCTTGTTCTGCGGGGGCACGCATTTCACCGAGTTGACGATCGCGACGCCCCTCAAGGTGAGGCCATCGTCGGGCCGCTCGGCGTAGGGCCCTTCGGCGAGCCTGAAACGCATCAACGTCTCGTACAGGAGGACCCCCGCGAAATCGCCGGTGAACGGCCGCCCGGTGCGGTTGGCGCCCTGCTTGCCCGGGGCGAGGCCGCAGATCGCGAGCCATGCGGCGGGATCGCCGAAATGCGGGACCGGGGCGTTCCACCAGCCGGGATGCTCAGCCCGCAGCTGGTGGCGGAAGGCGACGAGCCGGGGGCAGAGCGGGCAATCGCGCGGCGCCTCGATCTCCGGCACCGGCGAGGTGCAGGTCGGTTCCGGGCCGAAGGTGGCGGGGGGCGCCGCGGGCGAGCTTTCGATGGCGGCGCTCATGGCGACCGTCTAGGGCGCGGGCGATGGCCGTGACAAGCTATGCGATCGCACTCGGATCGAACCGCCGCAGCCGCCACGGCTCCCCCGCCGCCACCGTCCGGGCGGCGGCGGCGGCGCTCGGCGTGGAGCGGCTGTCGCGAATCCGCGCAACCGCGGCCCTAGGCCCGGCGGGGCGCGGCTTCGCCAATGCGGTGGCGATCCTCGCCTCCGGACTTGAGCCTCCGGAGCTGCTCGCCGAACTCAAGGCGGTGGAGCGTGGCTTCGGCCGTCGCGTCGGCCGGCGCTGGGGCCCGCGCGTGCTCGATCTCGACATCGTCCTGTGGTCCGGCGGCGCGTGGGAGGGCCGCGGGCTGGTGGTGCCGCATCCGGAATTCCGGCGCCGCCGCTTCGTGCTCGAGCCGATGGCGGAGATCGCGCCTCACTGGCGCGACCCGCTTACCGGAGCGACCGTCCGCCAGCTCCTCGTCCGGCTCGCCCGGTCCGCGCCCGTTGACCGGGGAGGCGCCCGCTCCTAGGGGTTCGCGCCGAAGGGCCCTTAGCTCAGTCGGTAGAGCAACTGACTTTTAATCAGTAGGTCGCTGGTTCGAATCCAGCAGGGCTCACCATTTCACCCCCGTGTCCGAAATACAGCGGATTCGATCGTCGGCGGAAGCTTCGTGGCGTCTTTGCCGAGGTAAGTGGCGTCGCCGACCGCTTCGCCTAACGAGTCGACATCCCCACGGTTGCCGGTGCGCCTTGCCGACGCGGTCCAGAAGAGAAAGTGAGGAGGAAACGCCTTAGCCGGCGAGTAACACGAGGGATTCAAAGCGAAAACTTGGCAAGTCGTTGCAATGCTTTGCCGGGCGATTAAGTTGTTCAGCCGACATCGATTCATGATAAGCCTGATCCCCGGCGCAATCTGGACGAGGGGCGAAGCTGTGACGGATCAGCGGCACATCGAGTTCGTATCCAACCAGCTACCTGTACTCGTTTCCGGAAAATACGAGCTTTCTCTGAACCATAGCCTTAGCTTCGAGGACACGAAGACGTTCTCGAAGAGCTACAGCTTCCAAGTCGCCAGCGAACGGTTTTCGATCCTCCCGCAAGAAATACTGAAAGTGTTCCCGCCGAGCGCCGTGCTGGGCACGTTCGACAATGTCCTGCCGCACGTCGTGCTGAGCCGCCGCACCCTGCCGTGGGAGCGGCTCCCGCAGCATCCTCGGGAGGCTTTGCCCGACGGGCCGCCGCTCTCCTGGCTCGCGCTCCTCGTCTTCCCCGCCGCGAGCGCTCCGCCGCCGACCACCGGCACGCTCGCCGATCTCGTGCCGCAATCCTTGGAGGGCGGCCAGTTGCCGGCGGGTAGCTGGTCCTACGGCAGCGTCTACGCGTCCATGGAGGACTTCCTGGAAGTGGCCGAGACCGCGGCCGACCCCTGCGTCTACCTGGACGTCCCTATCGCGCAGTTCGCCGCATGCGCTCCGTCGGCGGGCGACCTCGCCTGGAACGCGCACCTGCGGTCGCCCACCAGCACCAGCGACAGCTTCAACAGCTTCTACTCGGTCGTCGTCGCCAACAGCCTCCCGGCGCCAGGGCAGGCCGCTGTCGTGCACCTCGTCTCGCTGGAGGGGCTGCTCGACCAGCTGCCGCAGGACGACGGCACGTTTGCCGCCCCGCAAAGCTGGACGAGCATCCGCCTGGTAACGCTGCGATCCTGGCAATTCCGCGTCGCTCCGCTCGAGGCGTCGTTCGCGCATATGCTGCTCGGCCTCAATGGCGGCGTCGCCGCCCAAAGCGGCATCGCGACCGAGACGGGCGATTCGCAGCTTCGCCTTCCGAAAGGCGTCTACCCCGCGGCCGCGCCCGTCGGCGCGCCCGCCTTGCCGTTCGATTCCGGCTATACGATGCTCGCCGGCGGCGGGCCGGCGGCGCCGGCTCCCGCCTGGTATCGCGGGCCGCTGCTTCCCTCGACCTTCACGCCGGCTCCCGCCGATGCGCAATGGGGCGGCCCTTTGCTTCCCGCGGACGAGGCGGACGCCCTCGCGCTTGCGGTCGCGGCAAACCCGGCCTTGGACCAGTCCTACGCAGCCGCCTGGCAGATCGGGCGGATGCTCGCGCTCGCCGACCAGGATTTCGCCACCGGCCAGGTGGCATGGAAGCGCGACGCCCGGCTCCAGCTCAACACCGCGCTCGGCCAGGCGAACAGGGTCGCCTGCGGCAGCCGCGCCGCGTTCGCGAAGCTGATGCGGGCGGTGCTCGCTGATCCGGCGCAGATCCAGGGAGTACTCGGTCCCAGCCTGTCCGTCGGCGGCGGAGCCGGCACCCTCCCCATCCCGCAGCCGCTGGTCGACTGGCTGGGCAAGCTCGCCCAGCTCCAGCTGGTTCCGTTCCACTACCTCGTGCCGGACGCAGGCATGTTCCCGCCGGAATCGCTGCGGTTCTTCGCGCTCGACCCGCGCTGGCTCGCCTGCCTGCTCGACGGCGCGTGGAGCCTCGGCCGGCAGCCGCGGCGCGACTGGGCCTTCGACCTCGCCTACCAGCCGTGGCGGCAGCTGCTCGACGGCACCCTCGTTCCCTCGGGAACGCCGGCCTGGAGCTGGCCTGCGGCGGGCTTGCTGCTCAACTCCCAAGTCATCCCGGGCTACTGGCCCGGCATCGAGTTCGTGCCGCGGCCGGCGGCGACCATCCTGCGCGAAGACCTGCTCGGGCCCGGCACCCTGATCATGCTGTTCAGCGCGCCATTGCAATCGCTCACGATCAAGCAGCCCTCGGCAGGAATCCACTTCGGCTTCGAGATCGATGAGAACGACGTGCTCACCAAGCTGCTGCGCTACGTCGATATCGCCGGCACCTTCTATCCGACGCCGCCGGCGGGAACGAGTGTCGCCGCCGGCCAGGAGGCGCCGGCAGCGTGCGCCTTGGCCGCCCTCCCGCAGCGGACGCCGACGCTGATCCAATTCGACAGGCTGGCCCAGGCGATCGGCACCGCGATCGGCGCGCCGGCGCTGAGGCCGGTCGATTTCGCAGTCGAGCTGGTCGAGAGCGTCTCCTCGGTGACCTTCGATCTGCCGGAGGGAGCGGGCGCATGAGCACGGGCGCACAAACTCCGGCCGCGGTGCCGATGCAGATCGCGGCGCTGTGGTCTGACGGAACCACCGGCCTTGCGCCGCCGAGCGAAGACTTCACCGCGCTCGCGCAATGCATTCCCGCCAGCGGAAATTTCTCTGACGCGCTGCCGTGGCTGGGCGAAAGCGCCGATATCCCGGCAAACGAGTCGATCGCCCTCCCGGCAGGGCTGCATATCCACTGGACGCTGCCGCAGGCACTGCGCCGCGGCACGACCGTCTATGTCGTCAGCTATGCGGTGGCGAACGAGCTGGTGCAGCAGGGCGTCCCCTGCTCGCTCGTGGCGGCGCTGTCCGCCGCGGCTGGGCTCGACCGGGAATATGGGCATCAGGATTTCGTCGCGCTACTGAACGGCCTCGCCGGCAGCACCGCGCCGCTCGGGCCCGACGCATTCGTGCTCGCGTCGAGTGCGACGCCATATCCGGGGCTGATCTCCTCCGACGCCGACATCGTGGTCGAGACCGTTGCCCCCGCGCTTCAGTGGGACCGGATCCTCGTTGAGGTCTACGGCCCGACCATCCTCCACACGGCCGCGCAGATGAAGCTGCCGCCGGTGCCGGACCGCTGGCTGGTCGTGCGCAGCGAAACGGTGGGCGGCGCCGCGACGGCGTGGGTCGTGGAAAGCGATCGCCTCACCGCCGCCGATATCGACGGATCCGCGCCCGCCGGCGCAGGGCCGCGCGGGATTCCGGGGCGGTTCTCGAAGGCGCAGATCGATGAGTGGGGCGACGTCGCAGTTGCGGAGACGATCGACTATCTCGGCCTCAAAACCGCGGCCGCCACCTGGACCGAAGCGCCGGCCGCGCCGCGGCTCGCGCCGCTCACCGCGGTCGGCCACGGTGCGGTCGACTTCGCGGCCTTCTACCCCAATTACCAGGGCGTGTTCGGCTTCCACGATCCCGACGCGGACGCCACCGGCCAATATCTGTACAGCATCATCGGCTGGTTCTCCGACCCGACGAGCGATCCGCTGTCCTCCGCCTACACCGTCGAGCCGTGGGCGACGAAGCAGACCACCGACGAGACGCGGGCGCAGGCCCTAGGCTGGACGATTGAGGGGGGCGACTGGTCGGCGGTCGACGGCACCGTCTGCACCGCGGCGATCGCCGTCGCTCCAAGTGCCTGCCCCGCGCAGCCGGAAGCGGAGATTCCCCAGGAGGAGGTCACCGTCGCGATCGGCAACACCGCCGGCGAGGCGCTTGCCGCCTTCCTCGCGCGGGACGCAACCGGGAACGCCGCCGGCCTGCCGCCGCAATCCGCGCTCAATGCCGCTCAAGCGGGCGTGCTGGCCGACGTGCTCGGGGCTGACGGACCGGCGGTGATCGAAAATGCCATCCACCTGCAGGGTTTCCAGCCCGTTGCAGCCGGATCGACGTGGCAGGTTGCAGCCACGCCGCCGGCCACGGCGGGTCTGTCGGGCAGCCCACAGGACGGGCAGATCGTGCTGTCGCCGGCGATGTGCGCGGCGCTCAGCACATTGAACGAGGCGCAGATCGCCTTCGATCGTTCGCTCGACGTACAGCAGGCGCAGCGGCAGCTGCTGTTCGGGGACTGGTGCCGCTCGCTGCATCTCGAGACCGACGCCTCGGGCGCGAGCCTGAGCCCGGTCTTCCCCAACGGCGCGACGGAGAGCAATGCCGGGGTTGCCCTCTCGAACGCGGCCGGGACGGTGCTCACCGCATCCGCGGCCGCCGTCCGCGCCGCCAGCGTCGACGGCAGCGCCCCGCCAATGGCCCCATTCGCGGCGGCGAGCGCCTTGTACCTCGCCCATGCGGCGGCGCAGGCGGCACTGGCGGCGCTGCCGACCGCAGCCGGGCTTTACCTACGCCGCCAGCCGGCGCCGCGTTACTGGCGCCCGAACGATCCGGTCGTGCTGCTCGCCGAGACGGCCGGCGGCGACCTCACCGCCAGCCCATTGCAGCCGCTGCCGCGGCAGAGCGTGAACGGCGCGGATTATCTGCTGCTCTCCCTGTTCGCGCCGGCAGCCGCGCCGGCCTGGCTGCCCGGAAACTGGGATGCGATCGCAGGCGTGCCGCAGGCGACCGCCATCGGCGGCGCGCTGTCAGGCATCCCGGCGGTGACGGCGGCAGTCAGCTGGCGGCCGCTCTCGCTGCAGTGGGCGGCCGCCTATTTCCCCTATCGGGGCGCGGGGACGATCACGGCGGCGACGCAGGAGAGCGGGCCCTTCACCGTCACCGATTATGACGGCGATTTCATCGCCGAGAACTTCACGCCCGACGCGACCGGCATCGACCTCCTGCCCAGGAGCCAGGTCGCTCCCGACCCGGCGCAGGCGTCGCGCTACCTCGGCCGCGCGATCCTGAGCGGCCATGCCCAGCAAACGATGCGCGAACGCATCCTCCAGCTGGCCGGTCAGCTCAGCGATCCGCCTGCGACCTCGGCAGGGCTGAAGCTGCCCGGCATTCTCGCCGCCGATCCGCTGAAGTCGCTGCTCGGCAACGCCTATGACAGCGGTATCTCCACGCTGGCGCAGACGCTGAACGGCTTCAATGACGAGTTGCTGATGCTGCGGCGGATCAGTCAGGTCAGCAAATTCGCCGCCAATTACAAGTTTGCCGCCTGGCAGAGCGGGGAGGCCACCCCGAGCCCGCCGTGGGACGAAGCCTCGCAATCCTTCTTCGACGAGATCGGAATACAGGGCCGATCGTCGCCCGACCAGGCGAGCGGCTACAATCCGATCCGCGCCGGCGAGTGCCAGCTGACCGAGCTCGTGCTGGTGGACGCTTTCGGCCAGCGGCGGCGGTGGCAGGCCGCGGCGCAGTCCCTGAACACCGTCATCGCCAACACCCTGCCGAACCTGACGGGAACCGCCTCAGGTTCGGCGCCGAGCTTCTTCCTGCCGCCGCGCTACGCGCAGCCCGGCCGCCTGCTGTTCCGCTGGCTCGCCGCTGGAATGACGGAGGAGGTCGAGAGCAGCCAGGATCCGTACTCGACGCCGGTCTGCGGGTGGGTGGCGCTGAACCGCGTCGACCAGACGATCCTGCTGTTCCTTGAGGACGGGACCCTGGTGGGGTGGATCGCCACGGAGACGGGCGAGATCACCTATCTTCCCGGCCGCTCGGCCGCAGACATCACCGACCCGTGGTTCAACCAGCTGATCGCCCAGGTTGCGACCGCGGCCGTCGCGCCGCTGTTCTTCGACGACGTCAACCAAGCGCTGCTCACGATCGAGCCGCGTTCGCACCGCCACCATGTCAGCCGCTCCGTGCTGGAAAGCCGGCCGATCGCGATCGCCCGCGCCGAGCTGCGCCTCCAGCTCAAAGGCGTGCCGCAGCCGCACCAGGGGTATGAGGCGCTCGCGGCGATGGCGACGACGGCGACGGGCCCGTCGCCTTACCTAGCGCGCGAGACCTGCGAATTCGAAAGCGTGTCGGTGCCGGTACGGCTTGGAGACGTCAGCATGGAGGACGATGGCCTCGTCGCCTACTGGCCGATCGCCGCCGGCGCGATTGCATCGACCTATACCCTGGTCGACACCGATCCGGAATCGGGGCCGGCCGGCGGTCCCACCGTGCCGCTCGCCCCCGCCGACGCGGCGCCACTCCAGCTGCTGCTCCTCCTCGACCCGCGCGCCAGCGTCCACGCCACCTCGGGCATGCTGCCGGTGATGGGCGTTTCCATCCCCAACGAGATGTTCTCCGACGCGCTCGGCCGGATGGAATATCTGATGCGCGTCTCTCCCTTGGTGACCCCGTCGGGGCAGGTCGCGATGCCTCTTCCGGCGGAAGCGGCGGGGCCCTGGAGCTGGCTCGTCGACGAAGGGACGCAATGGTCCGATCCGGTGACTCCCGCGAAGACCGACTCGAAGATCCACCCCGCCCCGCAGCCCGCCGTGCTGCGCGCCGGCTACCTCAAGACGCAATAGGCACAGGAGGGTACGGCCGATGGCGGTCAGCATTATCGCCTGGAACATGCAAGGCGAGAGGAACACCGGGTATAACGACGCCTACCCGCTGGTCTTCGGCAAGATCCTGCCTCTGCTCTTCAACGCCTATCCGAACGACTATTGGCTGATCTACCTGTGCGAGGCGGGAAACCCGTTCATGGTGAGCACGTCGCAAGTGACTCCCGGCGCGGTCGCGCTGTATTTCAACTCCGACCCGACTGGGAAGGAATACGCTATCCCCTGGGGCCTCCCGAAGAATTTCGCGGCGCGCGGAATCTACTCTCCCTGGCAGCAGCCGGACAAGCAGGGCAACCTCCGCTGTTCGGTGATGATCATGGAGGTGGTTAAATACGGGTGCGACGATTTCCCGAAGTACCCGCGGTTCCAGTTCTCCTATGATTTCCTGAAGTCGAACAGCCAGCTCGGCAACATCCGCCCGATCGTCTATGCCGTCAAGCAGGCGGGCTCGACGAACGACTTCTCGATCGCGGGCGTTCACAACGTCGCCAACCAGACTTCGGCGGTCGCGCCGACCAACGCAATCGCCAAATCGTTCTCCGGCGGCACGCGCGGCGCCTGCATCGTCGGCGACATGAACATCGCGGCGCCGATCAAGAGCTCCGACACCTGGCCGGCGGGGCTGGAGCTGGGAAGCTACCAGGCGCTGCTGGCCGGCGCGGCGACGCAGCTCGGCGGCAACCAGCTAGACTGGGCGTTCCAGAACATGGCCGAGTCCAAGTCCGCGACGGCGGCGGTGGTCCGGAGTCTGTCGGTGATCCCCTCGTTCAAGGACGGTGAATATTCTGGGATCATCTCCTCGGACCACGAGGTGCTGTACTACCGGCTCGATTTCTAGAGAGGCGGGCGCATGGACTATTCCGACCTGCGAGCGATGCTCCAGCCCTTCGTGGCGAAGGGCTGGCCCGCGCCGTCGGCCCTGGCCGCCAACACGAGCTATGACATCGTCGGCCTCACCAGCACCAATCCCCCGGTACCAGTAACGGTCCAGCAGCTCGAGGCGGCGCTGGCGGCGCAACTGCCCGGCGCGCCGATCTCGGCGATGCTCAGCGCCGTTCCCGCCGAGCTCACCCAGATCGCGAACCAGTTCACCAGCCAGATCGAGATCAGCGGCCTGACGCTGGAAACCGGTCCGTCCGACGGCGGCGGCTTCGCGATCCGCTCCTTCGCCATCTCGCTCGATCCGGCCGCGCACACGGCGCAGCTCTCCGGCCTGACAATCGAAGATTACGGCCTCCAGCTCAATTTCGCGCCGGTCGGCACGGTTCTGGTGTGGAATCCGATTCTCTTCGCCACCGCACAGTTCCTCGGCGTCACCTGCGGCCTCCAGGTCGGCCTGCTCGATCCCTCGATCACCCTTGCGCTGAGCGAAGGCGCCCACGGCACGATCGATACCATCCTCGGCAGCACGTCGAGCGGCACCAGC
>DASVVY010000047.1:0-8749 GCA_036386335.1 Allosphingosinicella sp.
GGGCTCGACATGGCGATCGTCAACGCCGGCCAGCTCGACGTCTACGACACGATCGACGCCGAGCTTCGCGAGGCGTGCGAGGACGTCATCCTCGACCGCCGCGACGACGCCACCGAGCGCCTCGTCGAGCTCGCCGAGAAATATCGCGGCTCCGATCCGGCGCGCGAGAAGGCCGAGGCGGAATGGCGCGGCTGGCCGGTAACGAAGCGGCTCGAGCACGCGCTGGTCAAGGGTATCGACGCCTATGTGGTCGAGGATACCGAGGAGGCGCGGCTCCAGGCCGAGCGGCCGATCCACGTCATCGAAGGCCCGCTGATGGACGGCATGAACGTCGTCGGCGACCTGTTCGGATCGGGCAAGATGTTCCTGCCGCAGGTGGTGAAGTCGGCGCGAGTCATGAAAAAGGCGGTCGCCCACCTCATCCCCTATATCGAGGCGGAGAAGGAGAAGAGCGGCGCCACCCAGGGCAAGGGCAAGGTCGTGATGGCGACCGTCAAGGGCGACGTCCACGACATCGGCAAGAACATCGTCGGCGTCGTCCTCCAGTGCAACGGCTTCGAGGTCATCGACCTTGGCGTGATGGTGCCCTGGCAGGATATCCTCAAGGCCGCGAACGAGAACAATGCCGACATGATCGGCCTCTCCGGCCTCATCACCCCGTCGCTCGACGAGATGGTGACGGTGGCCGAGGAGATGCAGCGCAAGGACATGAACCTGCCGCTGCTGATCGGCGGCGCCACGACGAGCAAGGTCCACACGGCGCTCAAGATCGACGTCGCCTATGAAGGCCCGGTGATCCACGTCCTCGACGCCAGCCGCGCCGTCGGCGTGGCTTCCTCGCTCGTCTCGGACACCCAGCGCGAGCCGATCATCGACCGCACCAAGTCGGAGTATGAGACGGTGCGGCAGACCCGCGCCGGCCGCGGCCACAGCGAGCTCGCCACTCTCGTTGAGGCCCGCGCCAACGCCTTTCCGTTCGATCCCGCCGGAATGGCCCCCGCGCCGCAGCGGCCGGGCATCCACCATTTCGGCGAGTGGCCGCTGCGCGACCTGCGCGCCGTCATCGACTGGACGCCCTTCTTCCGCGCCTGGGAGCTCGCCGGCAACTATCCCGCCATCCTCGAGGACGAGGTGGTGGGCGAGAGCGCCCGCGCTTTGTTCAAGGACGCGCAGGCGATGCTCGACCGGATCATCGCCGAGCATTGGCTGACGCCGCGCGGCACCGTCGGCCTGTGGCGCTGCCGGCGCGAGGGCGACGACGTCCTCGTCCTCGCCGGCAACGACTGGACACGCGTCCCCTTCCTCCGCCAGCAGGTGAAGAAGAGGGAAGGCCGGCCCAACATGTGTCTCGCCGACTTCATCGCGCCGGAGGGCGAGGACTGGATCGGCGGATTCGCCGTCGGTATTCACGGACTCGAGCCGCATCTCGAGCGATTTAAGGCGGAGAATGACGATTATTCCGACATACTCCTCAAGGCGCTGGCCGACCGCCTGGCGGAGTCCTTCGCCGAACGCCTCCACCAACACGTCCGCGACAGCGTCTGGGGCTACGAGGCCGAGGACCACCAGACCAACCAGGACCTGATCCGCGAGAATTACACCGGCATCCGCCCGGCGCCGGGTTATCCGGCCTGCCCGGACCACAGCCTGAAGCCGGTGTTGTTCCACATGCTCGGCGGCGATCCGGCCGGCGTGACCTTGACCGAGAGCTACGCGATGTGGCCGACCTCGGCGGTCTCGGGCTTCTATTTCGGCCACCGCGACAGCCAGTATTTCGGAGTCGCGCGGATCGGACGCGACCAGCTCGAGGAATATGCCGGCCGCCGCGGCGTCAGCGTCGCCGAAGCGGAACGCTGGCTGCGCCCGAATCTGGATTGAGCAGGTAACCCGCCGCGTCGCGGCCGTCCCGATCCGGGCCACCGCCGGCATTAACCCCGTTTGCGCATCGACTTGGCGAGCCGGGTGAGTCACGCGTGGCGCATGAAACGTCCGCTTGCGCTCCTCGCCCTCCTCGCGGCCAGCCCGCTTCCCGCCCAGTCCGCCGACGCGCCGTACACGGTGCGCGAGCGCGGGCAGGCCTTTTCCACCCTCCAGGAGGCGGTGAACGCGATCGGGGACGGGCGCGGCACGATCGTGGTCGCGCCGGGCACGTGGCGCGACTGCGCGGTGCAGAATGGCGGCCAGATCACCTTCACCGCCGCCGATCCGGGTACCGCCGCCTTCGACGGCGGCGCGTGCGAGGGCAAGGCGACGCTGGTGCTGCGCGGGCGCGGCGCGACCATCGAGGGCCTCATCTTCCAGAACATCCGCGTGCCGGACGCGAACGGCGCCGGCATCCGGCTCGAGAAAGGCGACCTCACCGTCCGCGAGAGCCTGTTCCGCGACAGCGAGAGCGGCATTCTCTCCGCCAACGACCCGTCGGGCACGATCACCGTCGAGCGCTCGACCTTCTCCGGCCTCGGCCGCTGCGACCGCGATCTCGCCTGCGCGCACAGCATCTACATCGGCGACTACGGGCACCTGATCGTCCGCCGCAGCCGCTTCGAGCGCGGTGCCGGGGGCCATTACGTGAAGACGCGGTCGGCCCGGATCCAGGTCACCGATTCGAGCTTCGACGACAGCGCCGGCCACACGACCAACTTCATGATCGACCTGTCCGCCGGGGCGACGGGCACGATCGCGCGCAACACCTTCGTCCAGGGCAAGGACAAGGAGAATTACAGCGCCATGATCGTCGTCGCCGCCGAAGGGAAGGCGAACAGCGCCAACGGCCTGACCCTCGCCGCCAACGACGCCTCGCTCGCGCCCGGCGCGCGGCCGACCACGTTCGTCGTGGACTTCAGCGGCGTCTCGATCCAGGCCGACGGCAACCGCCTCACCGCCAAGATCGCGAAGTTCGAGCGCCGCTGATCGGGCTCGCGGGGGCTTCATCTTCCCGGCAGAATCGATGCTATAGGCGGCGGGCCGATGCACCCGCTCGCCCTCCTTCTCGCACTTTTCGCCGCCTTGATCGCCGCGCCCGCGGCGCGCGCGCAGACGCTCGCGCCTGGGGAAAAGGCGATGGCGGTGTCGCTGGTTGCGGAGACCGCGGCGCCCGCGCCCGGGGGCAGGGTGACGCTGGCGCTGGTGATGAAGCCGCGGCCCGGCTGGCACGGCTACTGGGAAAATCCCGGCGACGCGGGCATGCCGAACCGGATCGCATGGCGCCTCCCTGCGGGCGTCGTAGCGGGCACGCTTCGCTACCCGGTGCCGCAGCGGCTCGTGGTCGCCGGCCTGATGAACTATGTCTACGAGGGCGAGCATGCTGAGCTCGTCGAGCTGACCATCCCCCCCGGCCTTGCCGCAGGGACTGCGCTGCCGGTGCGGGCGCGGATCGACTACCTCGTTTGCACGGACGAGATTTGCGTACCCGAAAACGCCGAGGTCGCGGTCGACCTGCGGGTCGGCGACGGACGCGTCGCGCCGGACGCGCGGGCGCGGTTCGACAGCTGGCGGGAGGCGTTGCCGAAGCCGCTGGGCAGCCCCGCCCGCTTCCAGCGCGCGGGCGGCGAGCTCCGCCTCGCCATCCCGCTCCCGGCCATGATGCCGGTCTCCGAAGCCTATTTCTTCCCGCTGACCGACGGCGCCGCACGCTATTCCGCGGCACAGAGGGTGTCACGGCGCGGCGACCTGCTGATCGTCGAGACCGAGGCCGGCGCCGCCGCGCCGGCGGCGGTGGCGGGGGTGCTGAAGATCGGAACGCGGCAGGGCCTCGCCCTCAGTGCTGCGCCCGGACCTGTTTCCGCCCGCGGGGCAACAGTCGGGGCGGAGACGGCGGGAGGGGCCGGGGCGATCGTGGGGGCTTTGCTGGGGGCGCTGCTCGGCGGGCTGCTGCTCAACGTGATGCCGTGCGTCTTCCCCATCCTCAGCCTCAAGGCGCTGAGCCTCGCCCGGGCCGGCGGCGGACGGAGCGAGGCGCGGCGGGAGGCACTCGCCTACAGCGCCGGCGTGATCCTCGTCTGCGTCGCGCTCGGCGCCGGCCTGCTGGCGCTGCGCAGTGCCGGGGTCGCGGCCGGCTGGGCGTTTCAGCTGCAGGACCCACGGGTGATCCTGTTCCTGCTGTTGCTGGTGACGGCGATCGGCCTCAACCTCGCCGGCCTGTTTGAGCTGCCGTCGGTGGGCGGTGCGCGGCCGGCCGGGGCCTTCTGGACCGGCGCTTTGGCAGCCTTCGTGGCCACACCCTGCACCGGTCCCTTCATGGGCGCGGCGCTCGGTGCGGCGCTGGTGCTGCCGATGCCGGCGGCGCTGGCGGTGTTCGCGGGGCTGGGGCTGGGCCTCGCGCTGCCCTTCCTGCTGCTCGGCTTCGTCCCGGCGCTGCGCGGCCACCTGCCGCGGCCGGGACCATGGATGCTGCGCTTCCGCCGGATCCTGGCGGTGCCCATGTTCCTCACCGCGCTCGGCCTCGCCTGGGTGCTGGAGCGGCAGGCGGGGCTCGGCGGCCTTGGCCTCGGACTCGGAGCCGCGATCGTCGTCGGAGCCGCCCTGTGGTGGGCGGGGCAGCGGCACGGCTGGCCGGCGCTGGTGCCGGCTGCCGTGGCGATGGGCGCGGCGGTCCTCTTCCTGCCCTCCCTCGCCACGCAGGCGGAGGCGCGGGCGCGGGGCGCCCTCGACGCGGAGCCTTTTAGCGAGGCGCGGCTCGCGAAGCTGCGGGCTGAAAGGCGGCCGGTCTTCGTCTATTTCACCGCCGACTGGTGCCTCACCTGCAAGGTCAACGAGCAGGCGGTGCTGGAGCGTGACGAGGTCGCGCGCGCCTTTCGAAGGCGCAAAGTGGCGGTGCTGGTCGGCGACTGGACCAAGGGGGATGCGGAGATCGGCCGCTTCCTCGAGCGCCACGGCCGCTCGGGCGTGCCCCTCTACCTCTGGTATGCGCCGGGTAAGGAGCCGCGCGTGCTGCCGCAGATCCTGACAATCGGAGGGGTGACTGCTTTGGGTTCATAGGTGCTGGTGACTTCATCGTGCACGTAGGCAATGCCCGACCTCGATCCGCCTTCCGGCGCTTCCTCCCTCTCCCCAGGGAGAAGGGAAGTGGTGGGAGATGGAGTTGATTATTGCGGCCAGGCTTTGGCGCCTGCGATCCAGGTTTCGAGGACTTTGGTGGCGCGGATCTGGTCGGGGGCGGGGTTGGCGAAGATGTCGCGGTCGATGAAGACGAAGTCCGCGAAGCGGCCCTTCTCGAGGCTGCCGATGCGGTCCTCGGCGAAACCGGCATAGGCGGCGGTGCGGGTGAAGGCGGCGAGGGCCTGTTCGAGGGTCAGGCGCTGCTCCGGCATCCAGCCGCCAGGTGGCTGGCCTTGCGGGTCCATGCGGCTGACCGCGGCGGCGAGGCCGGCGAAGGGGTTGGGGCTCTCGACCGGAAAATCGGAGCCGAAGGCGAGCGGCACGCCGTTCGCGATCATGCTCCGCCAGGCATAGGCGCCGCCGAGCCGCTCCGGCCCCATCCGGTCCTGCGCCATGCGCCAGTCGCTGGTTTCGTGCACGGGCTGCATTGAGGCGATAGTGCCGTGGCGGGCGAAGCGGGAGAGATCGACGGGGTCGACGATCTGGGCGTGCTCGATTCGCCAACGGCGGTCGCCCTTGTAGGTGTCGGACAGCTCCTCGATCGCGTCGAGCAACTGGGCGTTGGCGGCGTCCCCGATCGCGTGGACTGCCACCTGGAAATTGTCCATGGCCGCCCGGCTCATCAGGTTCTTGAGCTCGGTGTCGGTGAGGAAGGTGAGGCCGCGCTCACCCGGCTTATCCTTGTAGGGCTGCTTCAGCCACGCGCCGCGCGAGCCGAGCGCACCGTCGCTGTAGAGCTTGACGCCGCCCATGCGCAGCTTGCCCCCGTAGAGCCACGGCGTCGGGCCGGTGCCCGCAACCTGGAGCAGGGCGTCGATCCCTGCCGCGTACGACATGATCCGGACGCGGAGCAGGTTGAGGTCGCCGGCGCGGCGCATGGTCAGCCAGTCCTCGGTACTGGTGCCCATGTCGGCGGCGGCGGTGAGGCCATTGGCGAGCATCAGCTGCTGGGCGCGCGCGAACGCCTGGTCGCGGGTGCGCGGCAGGGGCGCGGGCACCACCTTCTCGACGAGCTGGCTGGCGGCGTCGATGAAGATGCCGCTCGGCTGGCCGCCCGCTTTTTCGATCCGTCCGCCCGCGGGGGAAGGCGTCTTCGCCGTGATCGCCGCCTCGGCCATGGCCATGCTGTTCGCCCACCCGGCATGGCCGTCGACCCGCTCGAGCCAGACCGGACGGTCCTTCACCACCGCGTCGAGATCGGCGGCGGTCGGGAAGCGGCCGAGGCCCCACACTTCCTGGTTCCAGCCGCGGCCGACGATCCAGCGCGGGGTCGGGTTGGCGGAGGCGTAGGCGGCGATCTTTGCCTGCGCTTCCGCGAGCGAGCGGGTGTCGGAAAGGTCGAGCTGAATGGCGCTGAAGCCGAGCGCCATGACGTGGCCGTGAGCATCGATGAGGCCCGGAATGAGGGTGCGGCCCTTCCCGTCCAGACGATAGCGGGTGCGCTCCGGCTTCTTCTCGCCGCGGGCGTAGAGGCGCTCCACGCGGCCGTCGTCGCCGACGTGGATCGCGGTGAAGCGGATCAGGCGGCCGTCGCTGCCGATGGTATAGCCGTTGACGTTGTCGACGAGCACGTCGGCGGCAGCGGGGACGGCGCTCACGCAGAACAAGGCGGCGAGGGCCGCCAGCAGTCTCCTCATCGCTTCAGCCTTCGGATCAGGGACGAGGTGTCGTGGCGGCCGCCGCCCATCGCCTGCAGGTCCGCGTAGAACTGGTCGACGAGCGCGGCGAGCGGAAGGCTGGCGCCATTGCGCCGGGCCTCGTCGAGGGTGAGGCCGAGGTCCTTGCGCATCCAGTCGACGGCGAAGCCGAAGTCGAATTCGCCGGCGTCCATCGTCTTCCAGCGGTTGACCATCTGCCAGCTCTGCGCCGCGCCGCCGGAGACTGCCTCGAACACCCTGTCGCGGTCGAGCCCGGCGGCCTGGGCGAAATGGAGCGCCTCGGCGAGGCCCTGCACGACCCCTGCGATGCAGATCTGGTTGACCATCTTGGTGAGCTGCCCGGCGCCGTCCGGCCCGACATGGACGATGCGGGCGCCATAGGCCTTGATCAGCGGCTCGGCGGCCGCGAAGGCCGCTTCGGTGCCGCCGCACATGATCGCGAGCTGGCCCTTCTCGGCGCCCGCCTGGCCGCCGGAAACCGGTGCGTCGAGGGCGTGGAGGCCGCGGCGGCGGCCCTCATCGGCAATGCGGCGCGCGAGCTGCGCGGACGCGGTGGTGTGGTCGACGAACAGCGCCCCTTCGCGCATGTTGCGGAAGGCGCCGTCGGGGCCGAGCGTCACCTGCTCGACATCCTCGTCCTTGCCGACGCAGGCGATGACGGCGTCGACATTGCCGGCCGCCGCTGCGGGGGTGGCGGCGACGGTGCCGCCATGCTGCGCCGCCCACGCGCGCGCCTTTTCGGGGCTGCGGTTGTAGACGGTGAGGCTGTGCCCCGCCGCGGCGAGGTGGCCGGCCATGGGGGCTCCCATGACTCCGAGCCCGATGAACGCGATCCGTGCCATGCGCCCGGCGCATAAGGCTTGTTTCACCGGGGCGCCAGATGCTCTAGAGCGGCCGCGCCATGGCGACCGCAGCCCCCCTTCCCGAGCTCCCCGTCACCCTTGCCGACATAGAGGCCGCCGCGCGGCGGATCGAAGGGGCGGTGGTGCGCACCCCGACCCTCCTCAGCCGCACCCTCTCCAAGGCGACGGGGGCGGAGGTCTACGTCAAGTTCGAGAACCTCCAGTTCACCGCCGCCTACAAGGAGCGGGGCGCGCTCAACAAGCTGCTGCTGATGGAGGAGGGGAAGCGCTCGCGCGGCGTGATCGCCGCCTCGGCGGGCAATCACGCGCAGGCGGTGGCGTATCACGGCGCTCGCCTCGGCGTGCCGGTGACGATCGTGATGCCGACGGGGACGCCGAGCATCAAGATCATGCAGACCGAGAGCCACGGCGCCCGCATCGAGCTGGTCGGCGACACGTTCGACGAAGCCTATACCGAAGCCTGCCGCCTTGCCGAGGAGCGCAGCCTCACCTTCGTCCACCCGTTCGACGACGCGGAGATCATCGCGGGGCAGGGGACGGTCGCGCTCGAGATGCTGGAGGACGCGCCGGAGATGGACATGCTGGTCGTGCCGATCGGCGGCGGCGGCCTCGTCTCCGGAATGGGCACCGCGGTGAAGGCGCTCAGGCCCGACATCGAGGTGGTCGGCGTCCAGGCCGAGCTCTACCCGTCCATGTACTGCCGGATCAGCGGCAACGACCTGCCCTCCTCGGGCGACACGATCGCGGAAGGGATCGCGGTCAAGAAGCCGGGCAAGCTGACGCCCGAGATCATCGCCCGCGTGACCGACGAGATCCTGCTCGTCCCCGAACGCGAGATCGAGACGGCGGTCAGCCTTTACCTCCAGATCGAGAAGACGGTGTCGGAAGGCGCGGGTGCCGCCGGCCTCGCCGCGCTCCTCACCTATCCGGAGCGCTTCAAGGGGCGGAAGGTCGGCCTCATCCTCAGCGGCGGCAACATCGACACGCGGCTGCTCGCCAACGTGCTGCTGCGCGACCTCGCCCGCTCCGGCCGGATGGCTCGTCTCAGAATCCAGCTGCAGGACGTGCCGGGTGCGCTGGCCGGTGTCGCCATCCTGTTCGACAAGCACCGCGTCAACATCGTCGAGGTCT
>DASVVY010000048.1:0-42217 GCA_036386335.1 Allosphingosinicella sp.
TCCCCTTCGACCTCCTCCACTGGAATTCGGACACGACCAACCTCCCCGCCAAGTGGCACCAGGCGTACCTGCGCGACTTCTACCGCGACAACAAGCTGATCCGCGCCGGCGGGATCACGGTTGACGGCACCCCCATCGACCTCCACCGGGTGAAGACCCCCACCTACGTCCAGTCCGGGCGCGAGGACCATATCGCGCCCGCGAAGAGCGTCTGGAAGATCACCCAATATTTCCAGGGCCCGCTCCGCTTCGTGCTCGCCGGCAGCGGCCACATAGCCGGCGTCGTCAACCCGCCCGAAGCCGGCAAGTACCAGTACTGGACGAACGAGGCGAAGGTCTCGACCCTCGACGAGTTCATCGCCGGCGCCACCGAACACAAGGGCAGCTGGTGGCCCGACTGGGCGAAGTGGATCGGCGCCCTCTCGGAGAAGAAGGTGCCCGCCAGGGGCGCCCGAATCCCCGGCAAGGGCAAGCTCAAGGCGATCGAGGACGCGCCGGGCAGCTACGTCCGCGCGCGCTGAGCGTCAGCCGCCTGCGGGAGCGGGCGGAGCAGGCCTGGTCCGCTCGGCGAGCGTCCGCACCGGCGGGCGGGCCATCGAGTCCCGGATCCAGCCGGCGAGCACCTCGGCGACCGCCGGATTGAACTCGCCGGGGGCGTCCTGCCCCGCCGCGTTTCGCTCGCGCAGCTCGAAGCGGGTGCCGACCTTGTCCATGCCGTGGCCGGTGCCCGGCACCTCGACGTACCGGCCGCTGCCGGGGCGGTACCAGTTGGCGATGTCGGCGATCAGCCTGTGGTCGGTGTCGACCAGGGCCACCACGTCGGACTCCCCATAGAGGGCGAGGACGTTGGTCTTCGCCTTGCGCCAGGCGGCGGCGATCGGCTGGTAGGCCAGGTCCTGCATGAAGCGGTAGTCGCGCCCGAAGGTGCGCGTGCCGCCGTTCCAGCCGAGTAGCTCACGCATCGGCGCGTCGAACTTCGGCGCGGACGCCGCGATTGCCGCCGGCGCTTCTCGCGCGAAGTAGAAGCGGCGGATGATGTCGCGGTTCGCGTCGGCAGCCGCCGCGGCGGCGCCGACGTCCGTGCCGGTCGTGAGGTAGTCCTGGATCGCGCTCAGATCCTGGTGGTAGTCGGCCCAGTTCTTGAGCACCGTGCCGTAAGCGGCGACGCCGCGCGGCGCCTGCTCGGCGGCGAGCAGCGGCGCCTCGAGCCCGCCCAGCGAATGGCCGAACATGAAGATGCGGTCGGGATCGACGCCGCGCGCCTCGACCAGGTGGCGATAGGCGCTGCGGAAGGCGTCGAGCTCGGTGGCGAAGTCGATCTCGCTGCATTGCGGCGTGCCGGCGCTGTCGCCGAGGCCGGGCTTCTCCACCCGGTAATAGCCGATGCCGCGCGCCACCAGCTCCTCACCGAGCCGCCGGTACGGGTGGGCGGCATTGTTCGGCTCGATCGTCGCGCAGCTGAAGCCCTGGATCAGGAACACGACCGGCGCATCGCTCACCCCGTCCGGGGCGACCAGAATGTCCCGCAGCAGACCGCCGCGGAACGGCACCGCCCCATAGTCCGCGCGCGCGCCCTCGTAGCGCTCCAGCGGGCGGGGCAGCGCCTTGCCGCGGATGCGCCGTTCCTTGCCCGCGCGGCGCACGACGAGTTCCACCGGATCGCCGCCCTTCAGCGTGGCGGCATAGTCGACCAGCCCCGAAGCCCCCTCGATCGGCTTGCCGCCGGCGGAGACGATCGCATCGCCCGCCCGCACCCCCAGCGCTTCGGCGGTCAGGCCGGGAAGCACCTGCGAGACGACCGCGCCGCCGCCGCCGGCCTTCTGGTCGAGTGAGACGCCAAGCCCGGCCTTGCGGGGCAGGTCGGCGGCGGAGGCGGCCGCAGGAAGGGCGGATGCGAGGAGCAAGGCGGGGAGAGCGAACATCTTCATGCGACCGCGCTTACCAGCAGCGCGGCCCGCACGGGCTTACCCGATCTTGCTCATTACGGCGCCGGCGCCAGTCGAGACCAGAATGCTGCGGCGCACAAAAATCGCTCTTGAACCCCTGCCGCGGCTCCACTATGTTGCACTGCAGCAAGAGACATTTAGGGAAGACGCAATGGCCGAGACGAACACCGACACTGGCACCACGACCGCAGCGGCCGAGGCTCCGGCCGCCGCAGCCGCGACCGCGGCCGCTCCGAAGGCGGAAGCCGCTTCGGCTTCCAAGGCGCGCCGCGCCCGCCGCACGCCGGCCGCTCCGAAGGCCGTCAAGGCCGCTCCGAAGCGTGCCGCCCAGGCCGCCGACAAGGGCGCCGCGAAGACCGCCCGCCGGGCCCGGACCGCTCCGGCCGCCCCGCGGACCCGCACCATCAACGCAACCAAGACCGTGAATGAAGGAACCAGGACCATGAAGAACGAAGCCAACAAGGTTGCCGACCGCTTCCAGGCGGTGTTCGGCGACGTCAACGCCCGCGCCAAGACCACCATCGAGCGCAACACCCGCATCGCCGAAGAGCTGACCGAGCTCGGCCGCGGCAACGTCGAGGCGCTCGTCGCTTCCACCAAGATCGCCGCCAAGGCGATCGAGTCGATCGGCCAGGACGTGGCCGAGTACGGCCGCAAGAGCTTCGAGGACGCATCGGCAGCCCTGCGCGGCTTCGCCGAGATCAAGTCGCCGGCGGACTTCTTCCGCCTGCAGACCGAGTTCGTGCGCGCGCAGTTCGACAACGCCGTCGCCGAGAGCTCGAAGCTCAGCGAGACCGTGATCAAGCTCGCCGGAGACGTCGCCGAGCCGATCAACAACCGCTACACGGTTGCCGCGGAGCGCGTCCGCACCGCCGTCGCGCTCTAAGCGCCGTCAGGCAAATGCACGAGAGGGCGGCCTTCCCCACCGGGGGCGGGCCGCCCTTTTCGCATGCCGGCGCCGCGGAACCCGCGCCCGCCCGGGCGACTTTAGCGCCTGTGGGCCGCGCGAATCTCTTGCCGGAGGCCGGGCGGCTACAATATTCAGAAGCATGCTTATGTCGTGGTACGAGTCAGTGATCCGCGCCGCCGGGGAGCGCAAGGGAGACGACGAAGGCACCGGCCTCGGCGTCGCCACCCGCACCCGCACCCGCACCAAGACGCCGTCGCCCTACAAGGTGCTGATGCTGAACGACGATTACACGCCGATGGAGTTCGTCGTCCAGGTCCTCCAGCTCTTCTTCAAGATGAACATCGAGGATGCGACCCGGGTGATGCTCCACGTCCACCAGCGCGGCGTCGGCGTGTGCGGCATCTTCAGCTACGAGGTCGCCGAGACCAAGGTTTCCCAGGTGATCGACTACGCCCGTCAGAACCAGCACCCCCTCCAGTGCACGCTCGAGAAGGCCTGAAAACGGGGACCAGTTTACATTTTCCCCAAGCTCGTCGGCGGCCGGCGGTTGAACGCCGGAAAATGTAGACTGTCCCCGTTTTTCGAGCTCCGGCGCCGATCCCTCCCGAAGCACATCTCGCTCCCTTGCGCCCCCCCGCGAAAGTAATAAGACCCCCCCATGGATCGCATCATCATCCGCGGCGGCAGGCGCCTCGAAGGCCGCCTGCCCATCTCCGGCGCCAAGAACGCCGCCCTCACCCTGCTCCCCTGCGCGCTCCTCACCGACGAGCCGCTGACGCTCCGCAATCTGCCGCGGCTCGCCGACGTCGACAGCTTCGGCCACCTGCTCAACCAGCTCGGCGTCTCGACCACCGTCGAAGGAGCGCGGGCGGACGAGTTCGGCCGGGTGATGACGCTACGCGCCTCCGGCATCGCCTCGACCGTCGCGCCCTACGACATCGTCCGCAAGATGCGCGCCTCGATCCTCGTGCTGGGCCCGCTCGTCGCCCGCGCCGGCGAGGCGACCGTGTCGCTGCCCGGCGGCTGCGCGATCGGCATGCGTCCCGTCGATCTTCACCTGAAAGCCCTCGAAGCTTTGGGCGCCGAGCTTGAGATCACCGCGGGCTACGTCAAGGCCAGGGCGCCGGCGGGCGGCCTGCAGGGCGGCACCGTCCGCTTCCCCTTCGTCTCCGTCGGCGCGACCGAGAATGCGCTGATGGCCGCCGTCCTCGCAAGGGGGACGACCGTCATCGAGAATGCCGCGCGCGAGCCCGAGATCACCGACCTCGCCCAGTGCCTGATCGCGATGGGCGCCGAGATCGAGGGCCTGAGGACCGATACCCTCACCGTGCACGGCCGCGACCGGCTGCACGGCGCGACCTATTCGGTGATGCCGGACCGGATCGAGGCGGGCAGCTACGCCTGCGCGGCGGCGATCACCGGCGGCTCGCTGGAGCTGGTCGGCGCGCGCAGGGACACGATGCCGGCGATCCTCTCCGGCCTCACCGACGCCGGCGTGATCGTCGAGGATACGCGGGGCGGCATCCGCGTCACGGCCGACGGGGAGCTCAAGCCGCTCTCCATCTCCACCGCCCCCTTCCCCGCCTTTCCGACCGACATGCAGGCGCAGTTCATGGCCATGCTGACCCGGGCCAACGGCACCAGCCTCCTCACCGAGACCATCTTCGAGAACCGCTACATGCACGTGCCGGAGCTCAACCGGATGGGCGCCGACATCGAGGTCCGCGGTCGTTCGGCGGTCGTCCGCGGGGTCGGGCGGCTGGTCGGCGCGCCCGTCATGGCGACCGACCTGCGCGCCTCGATGAGCCTCGTCATCGCCGGCCTCGCCGCCGAGGGCGAGACCGAGGTCAACCGCATCTACCACCTCGACCGCGGCTACGAGCGGCTCGAGGAGAAGCTCCAGGCGGTCGGCGCCGACGTCGAACGAGTCAGCGCCGGCTGAGGACGCCCTCCGCCAATCCTCCCCTCCCCTTCAGGGAGGGGATCGAGGGGTGGGGCCTGTCAAGCCCGCTCGAGCCGGGAACATCCCCCTCCCCAATCCCTCCCCTGAAGGGGAGGGGCTTCAGGTCAGCACTTCGGCTGTGTGGATCAGCAGCCCGACGAGGCCGCCGACCAGGGTGCCGTTGATGCGGATATATTGGAGGTCGCGGCCGACGGCATGTTCGAGGCGTCCGGTGATCGTCCGCGCGTCCCAGCCGCGCACCGTGTCCGACACCAAAGTGACGATGCCGCTGCCATAGGTCGCGACCACCCCCACCACCGCCCGGCGGGCGAACTGGTTGAGGGCGCGGTTGAGGCGGGGATCGCTCTGGATGGTCTCGCCGAGCTGCTTCAGCGCTTCGCCGAACTTCCCGGCCAGCACCGCATCCGGATCGCGCGCCGCCCGTAGCAGTGCCGAGCGGCTGTTCTCCCAAAGACCGCCGACCCAGTCTGTGACCGCCTTGTTGGAGAGGATCTCGTCCTTCCAGCCGTCGATCCTCTCCTGCGTCTCGGCATCGTATTGCATGTCCCAGGCGAGGGTCGCGAGCCCCTCCTCCGCCTTGCCGCGCAGCGGATGGTCCGGATCGACGGCCATGTCGATGCTGAGCCGCCGCAGCCCGTCGATGATGGCGTCGGCGAGCTTCTCGTCGAGCCCCGCCAACCGCACGATCCACCCGGCCCTCTTGTGGACCATCTCGCGGATGAGGTCCTCGTTCGCATCGAGGCTGCGGCCCGCCCAGGTCACCATCGAGTCGAGCATCGGCACGTGCCGCTCCTCGGAGATCGCGGCCTCGAGCGTCTTGCCGAGCAGAGGCGAGAGGTCGAGCGACCGCAGGCGGGCGGCGACCGCCCCCTTCACCATGCCGCCGAGCCGTTCTTCGTCGAGCGACTCGAGGAGGTGGGCGAACAGCCGCGAGGCGCCCTCGCGCAGGCGTCCCTCGGGCGGCGGATTGGCGAGGAAGCGGCCGATCGCGCCCGCCACGTCGACGCTGCGCATCCGCCGCGCGACCACGGACGGGGTGAGGAAATTGTCGCGCAGGAAGGCGGCGAGCGTGTCGCCGATCCGGTCCTTGTTGCGGGGGATGATCGCGGTGTGCGGGATCGGCAGGCCGAGCGGGTGGCGGAACAGGGCGGTGACCGCGAACCAGTCGGCGAGGCCGCCGACCATCGCCGCCTCGGCAAAGGCCCGCACGAACCCCCAGGCCGGGTGCGCGTCGTCGAGCCGGCTCGCGGCGACGAACACCGCCGCCATGACGAGCAGCATGCCGGTGGCGATCACGCGCATTTCGCGCAGCCCGCCCGGGGTTGGAGTGGGACGCGCCAGGCCGGGCCGGAGACTAAGGCTCATGCCCCGTCAAATGGCCCAGCCGGGCAATAGGTTCACTCGGCGGCTTGTGGCGACGGTTCGGGCCCGTGGTCGGAAACGCCCTTGTAGGTGATGAGCCTGCGGAAGACGCGGCCAAGATACTTCTCAACGCCCAGAGCGAGGGAGAAGGAAGCCGGCACGATCAGCAGGGTCAGCACCGTGGACAGGATGAGGCCGCCGATCACCGTCACGCCCATCGGCGCCCGCCACGCGCTGTCGCCGGAGAGCGACAGGGCGGTCGGGATCATGCCGGCGACCATGGCCACCGTGGTCATCACGATCGGCTGGGCGCGCTTGTGGCCTGCATCGGCAATGGCTTCGAACTTCTCGACGCCCTTGTTCATCTCCTCCAGCGCGAAATCGACGAGCAGGATCGAGTTCTTGGCGACGATGCCGAGCAGCATCAGGAGGCCGATATAGACCGGCATCGAGATCGGGTTGCCGGTCACGATCAGCGCCAGCGTTCCGCCGAGCGGCGCGAGCAGCAGCGAGCCCATGTTCACGAAGGGCGGCATCACGCGCCGGTAGAGCAGCACCAGCACGGCGAAGACGAGCAGGATGCCGGAGATGACGGCGATGATGAAGCTTCGGATCAGCTCTCCCTGCCATTTCGTCATGCCGGATTCGATCCGGTTCACGCCGAGCGGAAGGTTCTGCATCGTCGGCAGCGCGTTGATCTTCGCCCAGGCGTCGCTGGTCACCACCCCGGGTGCGAGATCCGCGCCGATGCGCATCTGGCGCAGCTGGTTGATGCGCTCGATGCGGGTCGGCCCGGCGCCGAAGCCGATCTCTGCCACCACCTTGAGCGGCACCGAGCCGCCGTTGGTGGTCGGGACCGGCAGGTTCTCGATCGTCGAAAGCCGCTGCCGGGCGTTCTGGTTGAGCGCGGTCCGGATCGGTATCTGGCGGTCCGACAGGGAGAAGCGGGCGCTGTTCTGGTCGATCTCGCCGAGCGTGGCGATGCGGATCGCCTGGCTGAGCGCGCCGGTGGTGACGCCGAGATCGGCGGCGAGATCGAAGCGGGGCCGAATGGTGATCTCGGGCCGCTGCAGGTCGCCCGCCACGCGCGGTGCCACCAGCTCGGGAACCTTCTCCATCTCGGAGACCAGCTTGTTCGCCGTCGCCGAGAGCTTGGCCGGATCGTCGCTGCCGAGCGTCAGCATCAGCTCGCGGAAGCCGCCGAACTGGGAGCGGAAGGAAGCGCGGGCGTCGGCGATCTTGGCAAGGCGCGGCGCCAGCGCACGCTCGAACTCGATGCTCGAACGCTCCTTCTCCTCCTTGAACTTCGCCTGGACCGAGGCGCTGCCGACGCGGACGCGGGTGAAGACGGACTGGACCTCCGGCTGCGCGCGGAGGATGGCTTCGACCTCCTTCGCGACCCTGCCGGTCTGGGCGAGGGTGGTTCCGGGCACCATTTCGACAGAGACCGTGCTCTCGTCCGCGTCGATGGTCGGCTGGAACGTCTGCGGCAGGATCATGAAGGTGTAGACGGTGAGCATGAAGGCCACCGTTCCGCCGAGCACCGCCGCCCAGCGATGCCGCAGCGTCCATTTGAGAACCGACATATAGCGGTCCATCAGCCAGCCTTCGCCGTGCTTGGCATGGCCCTTCGCCTTCAGGAAATAGGCGGCGATCATCGGCGTGATCAGGCGCGCGACGGCAAGGCTCATCAGCACCGCGGCGACGACGGTGAAGCCGAAATTCTTGAAGAACTGGCCGGCGATGCCCGGCATCAGGCCCACCGGCAGGAACACCGCGACGATCGCCATGGTGGTCGCGAGCACGGCCAGGCCGATCTCGTCGGCGGCTTCGATCGCGGCCTGATAGGCGCTCTTGCCCATGCGCATGTGGCGGACGATGTTCTCGATCTCCACGATCGCGTCGTCCACGAGCACGCCCGCCACGAGGCTCAGCGCCAGCAAGGTCATGCTGTTGAGGGTGAACCCCATCAGGTCCATGAACCAGAAGGTCGGGATCGCCGAGAGCGGGATGGCGAGGGCGGAGATCAGGGTCGCCCGCCAGTCGCGCAGGAACAGGAAGACGACGACGACCGCGAGCAGGGCGCCCTCGATCATCGCCTCCATCGCCGATTTGTACTGGCCCTTCGTGTACTTCACCGAATTGGTCAGCTCGACGAACTTTACGTCGGGGGTGCGTTTTTCGAGCTCGGCCAGCTTCTCCATCGCGCCGTCGTAGACGGTCACGTCGGATTCGCCCTTGGCGCGCCCGAAGCTGAAGCTGAGCACCTGCTGTCCGTTCTGTGTCGCGAAGAAGCGCTGCTCGGCGTAATTGTCCTTCACCTCGCCCAAGGAGCTCAGCTTGACGGTGCGCCCGCCGCCGACGGCGATCTGCGTCTGTCCCAGCGCATAGGCGCTCTCGGCATTGCCGAGCACGCGCACCGACTGCTCCGAGCCGGCGATCTCGGCCCTCCCGCCCGCGGTGTTCATGTTGACCGAGCGAAGCTGCTGGTTGACCTGGGCTGCGGTCACCCCCATGGCCTGGAGCTTGGCGGGATCGAGGATGACGCGGATTTCCCGCGAAACGCCGCCGCTGCGCTCGACCCGCGCCATGCCGGGGACGGAGAGCAGAGCCTTGGCGACGGTGTTGTCGACGTACCAGCTCAGCTGCTCGAGCGTCATGTTGTTGCCGACGACGGAATAGCTGGCGAGGTCGTTGCTGGTCGTGTCCTCACGCGAGATCTGCGGCTCGAGGATGCCCTCGGGAAGGTCCCCGCGGATCTGCTGCACCGCGTCCCGAATGTCGTTCACCGACCGGTCGATCGGCGTGCCGATGGCGAGCTGCACGACGGTCGTCGCATTGCCCTCGCTGACGTAGGAGGTGATTTCCTCCACGCCGGAGATCGACCGCACTGCGGCTTCGACGCGCTGCGCCACCTGCGTCTCCAGCTCGGTCGGCGCCGCGCCCGGCTGGCTGATCGAGATGATCGCCACCGGGAAATCGATGTCCGGGTCGTTCTGGACCTCCATCGTCATGAAGCTGACGAGCCCCGCGATCGTCAGCCCGATGAAGATCACGAGCGGCGGAACCGGGTTCCGGATCGACCAGGCGGAGATGTTGCGGAAGTTCATGGCACCGAGTCCTACTTTGTGGCGCGCGCCGGGACCACCCGCTGACCGGGGTTGAGGAACGCGCCGGCCGACTGCACGACCCGCTCGTTGCCCTGGAGGCCGCCGACGATGGCGATGCCGGCGTCGGTCACTTCGCCGACCTGCACGTCGCGCCGCACCACGGTGTTCTTGTCGTCGACGATGTAGACGAAATTCCCCTTGTCGTCGCTCTGGACGGCCGATTCGGGGAGCAGCGGCGCATCGACCGCACCGGCCCGGATCGAGGCGGAGGCGAAGCCGCCGGGCCGCAGCTCGCGGTCATAGGGTATCGCGATGCGCGCTTCGCCCTGCCGCGTCTGCGGGTCGATGATCGGCGACACCTGCCAGACCTGGCCCTGATAGCCGCGGGCGGAGCCGACCGGAGTCACGGTGGCCGGAACGCCCGCGCCCATGCGGGCGAGGTCGCTCTCCGGGAGCCTGGCGAGCATTTCCATCAGGCCGCCCCGCGCGATCCGGAACAGGGCGCCGGAACCGGCGCCGACGACCTGGCCGGGCTCGACGTTGCGGTCGAGGACCAGCCCCGCCGCGGGCGCGCGGATGTCGAGCCGGCCGATGCGGGCGCGGCTCTGGCCGAGATTGGCCTGGGCGACCCGGACCCGCGCATTGGCGGCGTCGCGCGTCGCGATCCGCCGCTGGACGTCGGCCTTCGACACGAACCCGCGCGAGACCAGAGCCTGGGCACGGTCGAGCTCCTGCTGCGCCAGCCGGGCGTCGGCCTTCGCGACTTCGATCTGGGCGGCGAGCTGCTGCGCCTCCTGGGCCTGGACGCTACGGTCGATGACGGCGAGCGTCTGCCCGGCGCCGACCCACTGGCCGGCCTCGACCAGCACGCGGACGATCTGCCCGCCTTCGCCGGGCACGCCGACCGGCATGTCGTAGCGGGCGGCAAGCTGTCCGGTGGCCGAAATGGTGCGCGCGACCTGCTGGCGTCCGGGGACGATCACGGAGACCGACGGCGCGGCCTCGCCGCCCCCCTGGCGACCGGCGGCGCCCGCCTTGACGTTGACCGCCGTCGTCGTCTCGCCGGAGCCCCGGCCCATGAACATGTAGGCCGCGACGAGGATCGCCACGATCGCGACGATGGCGAGGATTATGTAGCGCCGTCTGCGCCGTGCTCCGGTGTCGTCAACAACCGTCACGTCATGGGCGCTTTTGCGCCACTCGGCCGATTCAACGTTCATCGCGTCCATTCTTCCCCACACGGCAGAGGCGGCGGTCCCGCTTCGGCTACTGTGTTAGCCGAATAAATCACTGCTCTCAAGCCAATTCTGCCGAGCGCCCCCCGCACGGCGGAACCGGGGCTGTACATCCATTGTTGGGATTTTGCTACGGGAGTTTACCCCACAGAAGTTGCGCAAAGGGAGCAAGGAGGGTCCGATGAACCTGATGAGCGACTATGGCATCCTTGGCTGGATCATCGTCGGCGCGCTCGCCGGCATCATCGCCAAGGCGATCATGCCGGGGCGGGATCCCGGCGGCTGCATCGTCACCATCCTGCTCGGCATTGCCGGCGCGCTGGTGGCGGGCTTCCTCGGCAAAACGCTGGGCTGGTATCGTCAGGGCGAAGGCGCGGGCTTCATCGCCGCCATCGTCGGCGCGATCATCATCCTGTTCGTCTATCGGCTGGTGGCCGGCCGCCGGCGCTGACCCGGGTCGCCGCCTTCATCTCCGAGACGAAGGCGGACACCGCCGAGGCCTCCGCGCCGGGATTGTCGGCGACCAGCCGCACGATCGCGGACCCTGAAATCACTCCCGCCGCCCCGGCCTCGAGCGCGAGGGCGACATGGTCCGGCCGCGAGATGCCGAAGCCGAAGACAGGCGGCGGCGCCGAGAAGGCGCGCAGCGTGCCCAGCATCTGCGAATGGCCGAACCGCACCTGCTCGTCGGCCCCCGTGACGCCCGCGCGCGCGACGCAATAGGTGTAGCCGGCGCCCTCCGTCGCGACCTTGCGCAGCGTCGCCTCGGGCGTGTTCGGCGCCGCGATCAGCACCGGCGCGACGCCGCTCGCCCGCGCCGCCGCGAGGAAGGGCGGTGCCTCGAACATCGGCACGTCGGCGACGAGGACGCTGTCCACCCCCGCCTCGGCGGCGGCGGCGTAGAAGGCGTCGATCCCCCGCGCCATGACGAGGTTCGCATAGGTGAGGATGCCGACCGGCACTTGCCGATGCCGGCCCCGGAACTCCCGCAGCAGCGCGAAGCAGTCCGCCGGCGTCACCTTGCGCTCCAGCGCCCGCACCGCCGCCGCCTGGATGACCGGCCCGTCGGCGATCGGATCGGAGAAGGGAATCCCGACCTCCAGCATGTCCGCCCCGCCCTCGACGAGGGCGTCGAGGATGCCCGCGGTCGTCTCCAGGTCCGGGTCGCCGAGCATGACGAAGGCGCCGAACGCCCCCTCCCCCCGCACCGCGAGATCGGAGAACATGTCGCGGTAGCGGCTCACAGCACCGCTCCCGGCGCGAGCAGCCGCTGCGCCTGCTCCATGTCCTTGTCGCCGCGGCCCGAGAGGTTGACGACCAGCACCGTCTCCTCCTGGGCCGCCTCGACCATCTTCAGCGCATGGGCGAGCGCATGGGCGCTCTCGAACGCGCAGACGATGCCCTCCGACCGCGCGAGCAATGCAAAGGCGTCGAGCGCCTCCCGGTCGGTCACGCCGACATATTCCCCGCGCCCGCTGTCCTTCAGCCACGCATGCTCGGGCCCCACCGCCGGATAGTCGAGCCCGGCCGACACCGACCAGCTCTCCGAAATCTGCCCGTCCGGATCCTGCAGCACGTAGGTTTCGGAGCCGTGGAGAACGCCCGGCCGCCCGCGCAGCAGGGTCGCGCCATGCTGCTCGCCGTCAAGCCCGCGCCCCGCCGCCTCGACGCCGATCAGCCGCACCTCCTCGTCGGAGATGAAGTCGGCGAACATGCCCATCGCGTTCGATCCGCCGCCGACGCAGGCGATCACCGCGTCCGGCATCCGCCCTTCCTCCTCGATTATCTGGTCGCGCGCTTCCTTGCCGATCACCCGCTGGAATTCGCGCACCATGGTCGGGAAGGGGTGCGGCCCCGCCACCGTGCCGAGCAGATAATGGGTGTCGGCGAAGCTCGCCGTCCAGTCGCGCAGCGCCTCGTTCACCGCATCCTTCAATGTCCGCGCGCCGCTCTCGACCGGGATCACCTCGGCCCCCATCAGCTGCATGCGGAACACATTGAGCCGCTGCCGCTCGACGTCGTGCGCGCCCATGTAGATGCGGGTCTGCAGCCCGAACAGCGCGCCTGCGAGCGCGGTCGCGACGCCGTGCTGGCCGGCGCCCGTCTCCGCGATCAGCCGCGTCTTGCCCATCCTCCTGGCGAGCAGCGCCTGGCCGAGCACCTGGTTGGTCTTGTGCGCGCCGCCGTGGAGCAGGTCCTCCCGCTTCAGGTACAGCCGCACCCGCTCCGACCCGAGATTGCGGCACAGGGTGAGGGGCGTCGGCCGCCCCGCATATTTGGCGAGCAGCCCGTCGAGCTCCGCCCGGAACGCCTCGTCCGCCTGCGCCTCGACGAAGGCGCGTTCCAGCTCCTCCAGCGCCGGCATCAGGATCTCGGGGACATAGGCCCCGCCGAACCGCCCGAACCGTCCATCCATCAACATCACGAAAGCTCCCCGCGCACCGGCACCCGCAAGGCCTCGAAGAAGGCACCCATCCTGTCCGGGTCCTTGCGCCCCGGCGCCGCCTCGATCCCGGAGCTGACGTCGAGCGCATAGGCCCCCACCCGGGCCGCGGCCGCCGCGTTACCGGGGTTGAGCCCGCCGGCGAGCACGGCGCTGGCGAGCTCCGGCCGCCCCTCCAGCCGGCTCCAGTCGAACGCCATTCCGGTCCCGCCCGAACGGCCGTTCACCTTGGTGTCGAAGAGGGTCCGATCCGCGCCGAGCCGCGGCTCCGGCAGCTCCTCGCCGACCGCGCCCGCCGCCCAGATCTCGACGCCGTGCGGCAGATGGGCCCGCAGGCCGCGTATGTAGCCCGCATCCTCCTCGCCGTGGAGCTGCACCGCCTTAAGGCCGAGCGCACGCGCAGCGCCGGCGACCTGCACCACCTTCTCGTTCCGGAACACACCGACCAACGGGATGGCCGCCGCCGCGGCGATCTCCACCGCCTGGGTGATGCCCACCGCGCGCGGCGTCCCGGGCACCATGACGATCCCAGCAAAGGAGGCGCCGGCGGCCGCCGCCGCCCCGGCATCCTCCGGCCCGGTGAGGCCGCACACCTTGACCCGCCCAAAGGCGAGCGCCCGCGCCGCCAGCGCCGGATCGGCGGCCCGCATCAGAGACGAGCCGACCAGGAAGGCATCGGCATGGGCGCTCAGCCGCTCGACATCCGCCCGGCTCGAAACCCCGGATTCGGCGACCACCACCCGGTCCGCCGGCACCAGCGGCGCCATCCGCTCCGTCACGGCGAGGTCGACTTCGAGGCTGCGCAGGTCGCGGTTGTTGATGCCGACGATTCCGGCCCCAAGCGCCACCGCGCGGCGCACCTCCGCCTCGTCGTGAGCCTCGACCAAAGCGTCCATGCCGAGCCGCCGCGCCTCCGCGATCGCCTCGGCGGCCTCGTCATCCTCGAGCACCGACAGCATCACCAGCACCGCATCGGCGCCGTGGATCCGCGCCTCCGGCACCTGGCGCGGATCGATGACGAAGTCCTTCGCGAGGATCGGCCCGTCGAACGCCGCCCGCACTACGCTGAGGTCGTCGAGGGAGCCGCCGAAATAGGGCGTGTCGGTGAGCACGCTCACCGCGTCCGCGGCGCCTCGATAGGCGCGGGCGATCGCCGCCGGGTCGGCCCCGCTGCGCAGCGCTCCCTGCGAGGGCGAGGCGCGCTTCACCTCCATGATGAACCGCGCGCCCGGCCGCGCCAGCGCCGCCCTGAGGCTCCGCGCCGTCGGCTCCGCGCGCCGGCGCAACTCTTCCAGCGACACGCCCGCCAGGCGCGCCGCGACGTCCTCGCGCTTCCTGGCGACGATCTCGCCGAGCACTCCGCCGGGCTCACGCATGGGTTGCCTCGACGAACAGCTGCATCCGCCGTTGCGCCTCGCCGGAGCGGATCGCGTCGAGCGCCGCGGCGACGCCGTCGCGAAGCGTCCCGGCAAGCCCCGCCGTCGCCAGCAGCGCCCCCGCGTTCAGCGCCACCACCTCCTCCTCGGCCTGCGGGGCGCGGCCGGCGAGCAGCGCCCGGAAACGCTCCGCATTCTCCTCGGGGGAGCCGCCCTTCAGCACCTCGAACGGCCGCCGCTCCAGCCCCGCATCCTCGGGGCGGATGGTGACGCCCTCCAGCCGTCCCTCCTCGACGCGGATCGCGCGAGTCTCGCCGTGCAGCGCGACCTCGTCGAGGCCGGCGCCGTGGACGACCAGCGCGCGCTCGACCCCGAGCGCCGCCAGCGTCCGCGCGATCGGCTCGAGCAGCGGGACTTCGGCGACGCCGAGCAGTTGCACCGACGGCTCGGCCGGATTGAGGCACGGCCCGAGCATGTTCATGATCGTCCGGACCTTGAGCGCGCGCCGCACCGGCCCGGCATGGCGCAGCCCCGGATGGTAGCGGGGTGCGAGCAGGAAGCAGATGCCGGTCTCGTCGAGGGCGCGGCGCGACACCTCCGCCGACACGTCCAGCCTCGCGCCGAGCTGCTCCAGCACGTCCGCCGAGCCGCAGGCCGAGCTGATCGAGCGGTTGCCGTGCTTGGCGACCGGCAGCCCCGCCGCAGCCGCGACGAAGGCCGCTGCGGTCGACACGTTGATCGATCCGGATCCGTCGCCGCCGGTGCCGCAGCTGTCGGCGAACAGATAATCGGGGCGCGGGAAAGGCTCGTCGGCGGCGCGGAGCGCGCGGGCGGCGCCGGTCAGCTCGTCCGCCGTCTCGCCCTTGACGCGGAGCGCGATCAGCATCGCCGAGATCGCGATGTCGTCGAGCCGCCCCTGGACGACCGCTTCGAACAGCGCCTCGCTCGCGCCCGCATCGAGCGAGCGGCCGCAATAGAGTGCGGCCAGCGCCGCCTGGGCCGCTTCGCTCGGTCCCTCGTCATCGGTCGCCGCGGCGAGATTGCTGTTGTGGTACATGGTCATATCCTGGTCTGGCGAATACGAAAAAGCCCGCCGGGGGCGGCGGGCTGTCGGGAAGTCGGGACTTAGAAGGTCCGGCTCACCATCGCTCAGCACGCGCCGCCGCGGAAGGGGTGTCGCGCCACCAGAGCCACGCATGGACGCGCGGATCGGCGGCCGCGCGCGCCGCGCCGCAAAGCCCATCGAAAAATCCGCGCATCGGCATGGCTCCCAATGCCCAGCTAAACGCCTCTTCGTCAACCGCAATTCGGCCCTGCGCCTCCATGGCGCCGTGCGCCGCGTCCTTACCGTTCAGCAACGGTGCAGCCGCGTGCGGCTCTTACGGACCGGCTCCGAAACGAGGAGCGCCGCAGGAGTGAAGAATGAGTCCCAGCATCAGATTCGCGCCGCTGCTCGCCGCGGCCGCATTGTTCGCGGTTCCGGCCGCCGCCCAGCCCGTGGCGATGCCGGTGCAGGCGATCGGCGGCACCCGCCTCGACGTCGTCGCCACCGGCGAGGTCACCCGCGTCCCCGACGTCGCCCGGGTCAGCGCCGGCGTGGTCAGCCTCGCGCCGACCGCCACCGAGGCGATCCGCCAGAACGCCGCGCGAATGGACTCGGTCCGCCAGGCGCTGCGCCGCGCCGGCATTCCCGACCGCGACATCCAGACCACCGCGCTCAGCCTTTATCCGGACTACCGGCAGGACGAGCGCGCACAGACGCCGCAGCTGATCGGCTACCGCGCCTCGAACGAGGTGTCGGTGCGCTTCCGCGACATCGCCAATACCGGCAAGATCCTCGACGCGCTGGTCGCCCAAGGGGCCAACCAGATCAACGGCCCGATGCTGTCGATCGACAAGCCCGAGCAGGCGCTCGACGAGGCGCGGACGCTGGCCATTGCGACCGCACGCGCGCGGGCCGAGCTCTACGCCCGCGCGCTCGGCAAGCGCGTCGGCCGCATCCTCTCGGTCAGCGAGAGCGGCGCACAGGCGCCCTATCCGATGCCGATGATGGAGATGGCGGTCGGCCGCGCCGCCAGCACCAAGATCGATCCCGGCGAGCAGAGCCTGTCCGTCTCCGTGTCGGTGAGCTTCGAGCTCGAGTGACGCGAAAAGGCCGGCCGGATCGCTCCGGCCGGCCTCTTGCGCGCGAACAGGGGCTTTAGCGCACCCGCCCGCGGCGAACGAGGTTGACGATGGCAAGCAGGATCACCGCGCCGACCAGCGAGATCAGCACCGAGGTGAGATTGATGTCGCGGTTGATGGAGCCGCCGCCGAAGATCAGGCCGGCGAGGAAGGCGCCGACGATGCCGACGACGATGTTGAGCAGGATGCCCTGCTGCGCGTCGGTGCGCATGATGATGCTGGCGAGCCAGCCGACGACGCCGCCGACGATGAGCCAGATGATGATACCGATCATTACAACCCTCCTGTTTCAAGCGCCGCCGACCCGGCTGGTTTCGGAGGCGGTCCGGTCCTAAGACGCCCGATCGGTGCCGCTTGTTCCTTAACCGCGCGGGGCTATGGCTAGCGGTCGTGCTTGTTGGCGCGGCGGCGGCCGAAAAGCAGCTTGCGCTCCAGACGCTTGCGCAGCGCTTCGTAATAGGCGGTGAGGAAGCCCCAGTCGTCGCCGACCCAGCCGTAGCCGATCTTGCCCCGGATGGTTGCCGATACGGTGGCGATCGCCTGGGGATTGTCCTGGCGGAGCACCTGCTCCAGCGTCTGCAGCTCGTAGATGCCATAGGCTTCGAGCTGCTCGTCGGTGAACTCGAAGCGCTCGCCCGCCCGCTCCCGGATCAGGTCGAGGGCGAGCCGCCGCCGCGGCGCGCTGATCACCCACGTTCCCGCCAGCAGGTCGCCGACCCGGAGCCGGTCCTTGTTGAAGGCGGGAAAGAACAGGAAGATACCGGTCCAGGCGAGCCCCATCAGGCTGATCAGCGCATCCGCCGATCCTTCCGACGCGCGGTAGGCGAGGAACGAGATCGGCAGGTAGAATTCCAGCTCGCGCATCAGGTTGCGGGCGATCACCGCGTCCGCCGTCAGCCGCGCGCCGCTCCGCGCCACCACCCGCAGCCCCGTCTTCCTCTTGCCGAACGTCGCCGCCCGCGGGCCCATTTCGAGCAGGATGAAATAGCCGTTGCGGAGCACGAAGAAGCCGAGCAGCCAGAGTACGGCGATGAAGCTCATCCCGCCCTTCCCGCTGCCCGGGACCGCGACCGCGACCGCGACCAGCGACAGGAGGATGGTGAAGACGATCAGCGTCGCGATCATGATCAAGAAATCGAGCAGGAAGGCGGAAATGCGCTGCCCCGCCGTCGCCAGGGTGAGGCCGAGGTCGACCCCTTCCGGAGTCACCAGCCGCCGCCGCATCCTTGCGATGTCGCCGCCGGCGAGGGCCGCCGAGTCAGCCATGTGTGCGCCTCCGCGGCCGGTAGAAATAGGTGAGCCAGAGGGTCAGCATGCCCAACCCGATCGCGTAGCGGGCGATGTCGCTGAGGATCAGCTGCCGCCCGTATCCCTCCAGCAGGCCGGCGACGGACAGCATCAGCACGACTCCGACCATCGCGGTCGCGGCGAGCTTCCCCGACGCGCTCGCCGCCGTCAGCCGCGAGACGTTGCCGGGAAAGACGACGCCCCAGCCGATCCGGAACCCCGCCGCCCCGGCGAGGACGATCGCGAACAACTCCGTGCTGCCGTGGATCATCAGCCAGCCGCCGAGCTCGAAGCCGAGCTGCTGCGCCGCGAACAACGCGACGAAGGCGCCGAGCGTCGTCCCCTGGTAGACGAGCAGAAGCGTCGTCGGCACGCCGAAGGCGAAGCCGAGCGCGAAGCACAGGATGGCCACCTGCGCATTGTGGGTGAAGAGGAAGGTCGCGAACAGGCCCAGCGCCGACGCGTCCTCCCGGTCGTAGAGGGTGCCGCGCAGGAACCCCCGATCCGCCGAGAAATTGCGCCCGCCGGTCAGCTCCTCCGGCACGAAGGAGCCGAACCAGCTCGGGTCGCCCTCCACCAGCAGATAGCCGACGAGGACGCCGACCAGGGTGAGCAGCGCCGCCGCCAGCGTCTCCCGCCACAGGCTGCGCACCGCGTCCGGCCAGTCCCGCGCGAAGAACAGCCACAGCCGCTGCGGTGCCGAGGTGCGCACGCCGTAGAGGAAGAAATAGGCTCGCGCGCACAGGCCCTCGAGATAGGTGACCAGCTCGAGGTCGAGCGTCGTCTCCCGCGCTACCGACAGCGACGAGAGCGCGCTCCGGTACAGGACCGGCAGCGCCGCCAGATCCTCGTCGGACAAGGCGCGCGGCGACTTCTTCTCGCAGATGGTGAGCAGCTCGTCGAGCCGCAGCCACTCGGCCTCGCGCTCGGCTCTCAGCCCCCGGAACGGCGCGTTCACAACAGGTTCCTCCGCTTCAGGCCGACATAGGCGTTGACCAGCGCCGGCCCCACCTCGTCGCGCCCCGCCTCGACGATGTGGATGCCGAGCCGCCGCAGCCGCGTCACCACCAGCTTGCGCTGGCGCAGCAGCGCCGCCGCCGTCGCCGCCTTGACCACGTCCTGCGGCTCGCGCGGCTCCTCGCCGGTAAAGGATTCGAGCTCCTCGTCGCGGAACAGCACGAACAGGACGAGGTGGCGCCCGAGCAGGGTCCCCACCGCGTTCAGCATCAGCTCCGCGCTGACGGTGTCGGCGAAATCGGTGAAGATGATGATCAGCGACCGGCGCGTCAGCCCGGTGGTGAGCGTCGCCAGCGCCAGCGTGTAATTGGTTTCCCGATCCGAATATTCGATCCCCGCCGCGACCTGCTGCAGCAGATTGAAGGAGCGGGCGCCGGCTGCCGGCTTGGTCGCCACCCGCGGATGCGAATCGAATCCGAACAGGCTCACCCGGTCGCCGTCCTTCAGCGCCACATAGGCGGTGAGCAGCGCCGCCGACACCGCCCGGTCGATCTTCGGCAGCCCGCCGAGCGGCTCCGACATCATCCGCCCGGAATCGAGCGCGATGATGATGTTGTTGTTGCGCTCCGTCCGATATTCCTTGGCGAGCAGAAGCCGGTGCCGCGCCGACTGCTTCCAGTCGATCGCCCTCTTGTCCATGCCCTGGTGGAACTCGGCCAGCGCCTCGAACTCGGCGCCTTCGCCGAGCTGCATCTGCGCGACCAGCCCGTGCATCGCGTCGCGGTGGAGCATCTGCGCGCCCTTGCGGCCGACCGCGCTGATGTCCGGCAGCACGAGAATGCTCTTGCCCAGCGCCAGCTTCTTCTGCTTCCAGACCAGGCCCAGCATGCCGGGCCAGCGCACCCACAGGTCGGCAAGCTCCGCCGAGCCGCGCCGCACCGGCGTCAGCGCGAACGCCGCCGCCGCGCGTCCGCCCGCCACCGCCAGCGCCTTCGTCAGGCCCTCCGGCGGCGCCAGCTGCGGGCTCGCGTCGATCGCCACCTCGCATTCGGCCGGCGCCGCGCGGGCGAAGCGCACTTCCACCTCGATCTGGAAGGGCGCGCCGACGCCGACGGCCGCCGGCCCCTCCCACCCCACCTCCACGTCGCCGCTTCGGGCGCCGGAGGCGGCGTCGAGCACCATCAGCGCGATCAGGAACAGCAAGGCCGCCAGCCCCGCGAACCAATATTGGGGTACGAGCACGCCGACGAGCAGCGCCAGCGGCGCCATCGCCGCGGCGAGCAGGATCGCGCGGCGCCGCGGGTAGATCAACGCGGCGCCTCCACCTGCTCGATCAGCCGCGCGATCACCGCCTCGACCGGCCGCCCCTCGATCTCCGCCGCCGGCGACAGGGTGACGCGGTGGCGCAGCACCGCGGCGGCAAGCGCCTTGACGTCGTCGGGGATCACATAATCGCGCCCGTCGAGCGCCGCCCGCGCGCGCGCCGCGCCCGCCAGCATCGCCGCCGCGCGCGGGCTGGCGCCGGTCTCGAGGTCCGCCGCCTCGCGCGTCGCCCGCACCAGGTTGACGACATAGTCGACGACCTCCTCGACCATCGGCACGGCCTCGACCGCCTTCACCGCCGCCGCGATCTGCTCGGCCTCGACGCGCCGCTCGACCCCCCACTCGCCCGGGTCCGGGGCGCCGAAGCGGGCGCCGTGGGCGGCGACGATCCTCCTCTCCTCCTCGGCCGAGGGGTAGTCCATCCGGTGCTTGAACAGGAACCGGTCGAGCTGAGCCTCGGGGAGCGGATAGACCCCCTGCTGCTCGATCGGGTTCTGCGTCGCCACCACCATGAACCGGTCGGACAGGCGATGGGTGTCGCCGTCGATGGTGACCGCCCGCTCCTGCATCGCCTCGAGCAGGGCCGCCTGCGTCTTGGGCGGCGTGCGGTTGATCTCGTCGGCGAGCAGCAGCTCGCAGAAGATCGGCCCCTGCGTCAGCGTGAACTGGCTGGTCTGGAAGTTGAACAGGTTGGAGCCGAGGATGTCGGCCGGCATCAAATCGGGCGTGAACTGGATGCGGCCGTAGCCGAGGCCCAGCGCCCGCCCGAAGCACTGGACGAGGAAGGTCTTCGCCGTCCCCGGCGGCCCCTCCAGCAGGATGTGACCGGACGAGAAGAGCGCGATCAGCATCAACTCGACCGCTTCCTCCTGCCCGACGATGGCGCGGCCAACCTCGGTGCGGATCTCGTCCGCGATTGTTCTGACGTCGGAGAGATTCACTTGATGAGGTCCTTCTTCCACTGGAACAATGCCCGCGCGGCGGCGAGCAGCTCGGAGGGGTTCGCCGCCGCCGCCGCCCGCCGCGCGAGGTCGCTAAAGGTGGGGCCCGAGGGCGGCGACACGCGATCGAGGTAGGCATCGAGCTCATGCTCGCCGAGCGCCAGGTGCGCGCCCGATTCCCGCGCCGCCGCCTCGCGGATCAGCTCCGCATAGGCGCCGCCGGTGCGATGCTCGCGGCGCGCGATCCGGAACAGCGCCGCGCTGTTCTCGACCAGAGCCGCCTTGCCGAAGGCGATCGCCCGCGGCTCCGCCTGCTCCGGCCCAAACCGCCACGCCCCGTGCAGCCCCGCGAGTAGGGCGGCGAGGAAGATCGCGATGGTGAGCGTCAGGAAAGGCGGCTGGAACATGAGCTTGAGGAGGTTCGGCCGCTGCGCAAAGCCGTTCAAGGTCAGGTCGAAGGACACCGTCTCGCCGTCCGCCGCGTTGAGCGCGTCGAGCAGCGCCAGCGCCGCCCGCGCGGACTCCTTCTTCGCCAGCCCTTTGTTGTTGAGCAGGTCCGGCTCGGCGAGGACGAAGAGGGCGCCCAGCCGCGCCAGCACCACCTCCCCGCCCGGCGCGGTGAGCAAAGGCTTCAGCTCCGGCCCGGCCAATGTCTGCACCGGCATCGGCAGCGGCACGGTGAGCCCGTCCAACTCCTCCGCCCCCGCCGCCTCGCGCCGCGCCGGCCGCGCCAGCCGCACCTCGACCTTCCCCGCAGCCTCCAGCGCCTCCCTGTACGCCCGCGGCGACTGCCAGCCCGCGCCGCGCACCCAGCCCGGCTTCTGCGGGTCGCCCAGAACCGCCCATTTCGGCAGGACGAGCAGCGTCGGCCGCGCGTGGCGCCGCTTCAGGAAGCCGGCGAGCGCCTCCTTCGACATTCCCGGCTCGAGGGTGGCGACGACCAGATCCCCGGTGTCGAGCGCCTCCTCGCTGCGGATCATCCGCGGCTCTCCGCCGGAAAGCTCGATCAGCCGCACCAGCCCGGCAAAGCCGTTGGCCGCCGGCGACAGAGCGTGGGCGCGCCCGTCATGGCCGCTGCGATAGTCGCCCGCATAGGCCATCAGCACCAGGAACAGGCCGAAGGCGACGACGCCCGCCGCGATCAGCGACACGACCAGGCGCGGGCTGAAGGCCTTGACCTCGCTCACCGTCCCCACTCCGGCGCGAAGGCGAATTCCTCATAGGCGGCGCGGCACGCGGCCCAGTCCCCCGCGCCGAGCTCGCTGCGGCCGAACAGGCTGCGCTCCACCGCCTGGACGATGCGCTGGAACGCCGAACGCGGCCCTGGCGGCAGCTGCGGCGCGCCGGCGATGTCGCGGCTGGTCAGCGCGGGATAGACCAGCGTCGGCCGCCGCGCGTCGATCTCCTCGATGCTGCGGTGGAGGAGGAGGCGGGCCGCCTCGCCGAACCGTCCCGCCGCCGCCAGCGCATCGGCCTCGCCGAGCAGCGCCCGCGCCGGCGCCTCCTCCGGCCGCCAGTCCTCGCCCTCGTCCTTGTCGCCCCGCCGCCGGAAGCGGTCGAAGAAGCCGCTCCGCTCCAGCCACCGCGCGACCAGGAAGAGAAGGAAGAGGGCGCCGACGATCACAACGCTCCAGAACAGGAACTCCACCACGGCCCCGTGCCGCTCGAGGAACTCGCTCAGCGCCTTGATCCACGCCGGCGTCTGCGGAGCCTTGAAAGGCTTCAGCTCGAACTGCAGCGACGGGTCCGCGACGAGCTGGCGCCACGCCTCGTCGGCCCGGGCGGGATCGCCCGCCGCCGACAAATTGCTGCCCCCGCCTTCGTCCACGCGCGCCCCCTCACCGCCGCGTAACCCGGCCGTACGACCGCGAAGTCAGCATTGCCTGTCACGAAGCGCAAGCGCTTTTCCGCGCCCGCGCCGTTTAGCGCCGCCGCACGCCCGCGGTGCGCTTCACCGCAGGCCCCGCCGTCCGCGGCTCCGGTGCCGCGTTCGCGCCGGCCCGCATCGCCTCCACAGCCGCCACGCGAGCGGCGAAGTCGGGTGACATCTCGGCGCCCGCGTCGGTCCAGTGACCCTCGCCCGGCACGAACGGCACGAACTCCTCGATCCGCACCGGCGGCACGAGCGCCCCCCGACAGGGGTTGCGGAGGTGGGGCAGCCGCACGAATGGCGTCTCGGGATCGTCCTCAGCCCCGTCCGCCGCCGCCTCGCCGCCGGCGTCATAGGCGGCCCGCGCCTCCCGCGCCCGCGCCGCGCAGGCCTCCAGCGCCGCCTGGATCGCCGCCTGCGCCTCCGCGTCGAGCACGACGCCTTCGAACCCGTTCAGCACCGCCGCCGCATCGTCGAGCCCTGAGCCGCCGTCGCCCGCCGTCCCCGAGCCGACGATCACCGTGCGCACGGTGGTCGTCGACGCCTCCGCAACTCCTCCCCCAGCTTGCTCGGGGAGGGGGACCGCCGAAGGCGGTGGAGGGGCTCCCGCCGCCGCGGCTGCGCCGGCCTGCGTCGAGAAATAGTTGATCGTCGTCCGCTTGCCGGAAGCGTCCTCGCCATAGTGGCGCAGGCAGAAGATCAGCAATTTGTCGTTGTAGATGCGGCGGAAGCCCATCAGCTTGCCGCCGGAGAAGACCGGCACCAGCTGCCCTTCGACCGCCCACTGGAAGGCCACGTCCTTCAGCCGCTTGACCCCGAAGCTCAGCGCCGCCTCCCGGGCCCGGCGGAAGCTTTCCGCCCCGGTCGCGCGCCGCAGCTCGTAGCAATTGGTCTGCGCGATGTTGACCATCGCCGCCGCCCGGTCGACGCAGCCGGTGTCCGCGAGCGCGGCGATGAACGCCTTCTGCCGCTCGGGCGTCCACCCGTCGTGCCGGTACCGCCGCGGCACCGGCGTGAACTCCGGCACCGGCGGCCGGTCGACCGGCAGCCTGGTCCTCTTCTTTCCCATGTCTCACCCTCCGCGAAACGGCGGAGTCGCGGCCAACCGGCCAGCTTATGACTCGGATGAGAGGCTGTAGGACAGAGAAATGTTCGCTGAATGTTCTAGCGCTAAAGACAGACGGATTCGCCGGAGGGGGTGGCTGCCCCCCGCTTCAGCACACCCGCGCGCAATGGAGCAACGGGTGCGGCGGCTGCGCACGAACTGCCGCTTCCTGGTGCACCCCCCGAAGGCAAAAATTTCAGCGGTCCGCATCCAGACGGCCCGGGGCGGCAACAGAGCAGCAATCCACAAGGAAGGGCTGCTGTCATGATCACGTTCACGAAAACCGCACGGTTCGCCAGCGTCGGAGCCGCGCTCGCCGTTGCTGGCATTGCAACACCATCGCCGGCGGCACCCGCGGCCCAGGCGCAATGCGCCGGAGACGGCGACTTGCGGCAAGACCTCGAACGCTTCGCCTCGGAGCTTTACCGCGCCGCCTATCCCGAAGTCGACGCGCCTGGCATCGCGATCGCGGTCATCCGGCGGGACTGCGACGTGCTTGCACGCGGTTTCGGATACGCTGATCTAGCGGCCCATCGGCCGATCGATCAGGACACCCGCTTTTATATCGCGTCTTCGACGAAGGCGTTTACCGGGCTGGCGGCGGAGTTGCTCCACCTGCAGCGGCGGCTCGATCTCGACGCGCCAATCGCGCGCTACCTGCCGAACCTGCGCCTCGCGCCTCCGCTCGATCCGGCCCGGATCACGACGCGGCAGCTCATCACCCACACCCACGGGATCGAAAATTGGGGTCCGGTGGTGTTCCGCACGGCGATAACGGGAGACTGGGATGATCAGCGCCTCGAACAGTTGGTGGCGAAGCACCCGGCGGCAGCGGGCGGAACCGCGTTCGAGTATGGAAACATCGGCTACAACGTCGCCGCACTGGTCATCAATGGTGCGACCGGACGCGACTGGGGCCGTTGGGTGGCGGATCTGGTGGTGCGGCCGCTCGGGATGACATCCACCAGCACGTCGATGTCGCGGGTGCCGGCGAAGGAGATGGCGCTGCCCTACGTCTACAATGGCGGCGGCTACACGCTCCTCCCGCAGGCGAAGAATGATCGGACGATGCATGCTGCGGGGGGGATGGTGAGTTCGCTGCACGATCTGACAACCTGGCTGCGGGCCACGATGCGGGACGGCGCTATGGGCGGCAGGCAGATCTTGCCGGGTGCCGCGATCGAGGAGGCGCGCCGGATATGGGCGAAGCGCGCCGAGCCGACGCACGACGAATATGGGCTCAGCGCCTATGGGCTCGGCTGGGACCAGGGAAGCTATCGCGGAGAGCGCGTGCTCCAATCCCAAGGGGGATTCTCGGCCTACCAGACGCTCGTCTCGTACATGCCCGATCGCAACGTTGGAATCGTCATTCTGACGAACGAGGCCGGCTCAGGCGAAGACATGATGCGGACGCTCGCGCAATATGCCTACGACATGGCACTCGCCGCCCCTGACGCCAAACAGGAGTGGGCGAGGCGCATGGAGCGGCTTCCGCAGATGGTCCAGCACTCCCGTGAGCGGCTCGCGAACGAGGTGGCGAAACGCGCGGCGCGCGCTCAGCCCTCCGGCGTCGAATTGGCGGCTTACGAAGGGATCTATCGCAATCGCGATTGGGGAACCGTCAAGGTGAGCAGGCACAATGGCCGGCTTCGGGTCCGCGCGGGCACCCTCGACGTGGAGACCGAGCCGTTCAACTCCGCCGAGCACCAGTGGCGCGTGGAACTGCAGCCGGCCCGCGGCGAGACTATCAAATTCACTGTCGTCGGTGGCAGGGCGCAAGCCGTTGAGCTTGCTGGGACGACATTCGATCGAACCCGATAGGGTGCGATCCAAGGAGGAGACCAGACATGCTTTGGGTCAAAGACATCTTCAATCCCGATCTGGCCATTATCATTCTGGCGCTGGTGGTGCCGATCACCTGGGTGGAAGATCGGCGTCGGCGACAGATCCTTCAGGTGATCAGGGAAATCCACGCGAGCGGCCAAATCATCCCCGCCGAGGTATGGGAGCGTCTGCTCAATCGGGGCGGAACCGGCGACCGAGCGGGGTTGTGGACGCTCCCCATCGCACTCGTGAGCGCCGCTGCCGGGTTAATGTTCGCGGCGCTGCCGGTTCCGCTTGCGGTCCGAGAAGGCAAGTTGTTCCTTGCGGTGGCCATCACCTGCTTGATCGCCTCGGCGGGGACGGCTCTCGTTGCTCGTTCCCGCAGCCGGGACGGCGAGTAACCCCCCGATTTTTCGAGGTGGAACCTGCCCGTTCCAGTGGCTTTGCCGAGATCGTCCGTGAGCACCAGGCCCCGCTGCGCTCCTTCCTGCGGCGGCTGTGCTGGAGCTTCGACGAGGCCGATGATCTTGCGCAGGAGGCCTTCATCGCCGCCTGGGAACAACGGCATCGTTTCCGCGGCGACTCCACCTTCCGCTCCTGGCTTTTCGGCATCGCCTACCACAAGGCACTGGCGAGCGGCAGGAGCCGGTCGCGGCGTTCGGCGCGCGAGACGAACTGGGCTCAGGACCAGGTCACGACCGAGCCGCCGCACCCGGAAGTCCGGATCGACCTGCAAAGAGCGCTTGGCGCGCTTAGCGAGCCTCAGATGGCAGTCGTCGCCCTCTGCTGGGGCTCCGACTTCTCGCATGACGAGGCGGCGCGCGCGCTTGATTTGCCGATCGGAACCGTCAAGTCGCACATAAACCGAGCACGCGAGCGAATCCGCCTGCGTCTGGAGGCACGCGATGAACCAGATTGATCAAGAACTCGAGGCGTTTTTCCGCGCCACCGAAGCGCCGTTGGCGGACGAAGCGTTCGTCTGGCAGGCAATCGAAACTCTTGAGCGCCGCACGAGAGCGAGAGCCTTGGCGTTGACGGCGGTGCGCACCGCGGGCGCGGCGCTATTCGCGATGCTCGCTCTCGCAATGATGACGAACGCCGGGGCGGAGGCGCAGGCGGCGCTCGGCGCCGGGCTTCGCCTCCTGGTTGCTCTCGGTGCCTTGGTTGCAGCGATCCGCTACGCAGCCAGAGCGGTTCCCGTTGCCGCCGGGCTAAACCTGGCCGCACTTTGATGGTCTCGGGCATGTAGCGCGTGCTGCGCGCCGGAACCGGCCAACGGGGGCGCCACGCGCGACGGTTTATCCGGTCCTGAAGCGGCAGGTTTAGAAGGAAGCTCCGCGCCGCACCGGGCCGCGTTGGCGCCCGCACCCTGAAGCAGGAGCAGAAGGACGTGATCGTCAGCAAGGCGATCAACTGGGCGAGCGGCAAGCCGGGCAACTTGCTGTGGTGGCACCTCGCCGGAGCAGCCATCCACCTGACCTGGAGGAGCCTGTGGCCGCAGGACCGGCGCAACGCCGCCTTTGCCCGCCTTGCGGCGCGGATGCCGCCCTGCTCTTGGGAGCGGGCCGGGTAGCGGCCGGCCCTCGCCGCCTCGCCGGCGGCTTCTCTTCGCCAGGCCCCCGCGCCGCTACCAGATCCGCTCCACCATAGGCGTTGAACAGCGCCTCCTTGGAGACGATCGGCACCCGCTCGATGCGCGCCTGCGCTATCGGCAGGCGGTCGAACGGGTCCTTGTGCGGGATGTCCATCCTGCCTGCCAGCGCCGCGTGTGCGACGGAGACGGGCAGCGGCACCCCCTCGAGATCGGCGAGCATCCGCTCGTGGTGAACGGCGAATGCGGCTGCCTGCCGCAGCTTGCCCGGCCGGTGCTTCAGTGTGACCTCGAAGGTCGAAACGGCGCTGATCACCGCCGCGGCGCGCTTCCGCCGGCCGGCGAACCCGGACCGCCGCCGCCTTATTTTCGGCTCTTGCGGGCCGCGTAGCGGGCGTCGCGGGCGGCCTTGCGTTCCGCCTCGGTGGGCGGCGGCGGGGCCGCCGCCGCTTCAGCCGCGGCCGCGGAAGCCTTCGCCTTCTCGGCGGCGCGCCCGACCGCTTCAGCCTCCGTCTTTTCAGCCTTGGCGGCCCGCTTCTCCTCCGCCCGGGCCTCGCGCCTTTCGGCGGCCTCCCGGCGAGCGGCGGCGACCGCCTCGTCTACCGGCGGCGTTGAGCGAAGCTTCTCGAGCGCCTTGCGCTTGGCCTCGGCGGCCTGGCCGATCCGGTCCTGGAACCGATCCTTGAAGCTGGGCATCGTCAGGCCGCCTCCGCCTTCCGGCTCTGCCGCTTGCGCTCATGCGGATCCAGATACCTTTTCCTGAGCCTGATGCTCTTCGGCGTCACCTCGACCAGCTCGTCGTCCTGGATGTAGGCGATCGCCTGTTCCAGCGTCATCCGCTTCGGCGGCGTCAGGCGGATGCCTTCGTCCTTGCCGCTCGCCCGGAAGTTGGTGAGCTGCTTGGATTTGAGGGGATTCACCTCGAGGTCCTGGGGCTTGGCGTTCTCGCCGATGATCATGCCCTCGTAGAGCTTCTCCCCGGGCGAGATGAAGAGGATGCCGCGTTCCTCGAGCGCGTTCAGCGCATAGGCGACGGCCTCGCCCTGCTCCATCGAGATGAGGACTCCGTTCTGCCGCCCGGTGATCGGGCCCTTGTAGGGGCCGTATTTCTCGAACAGCCGGTTCATGATGCCGGTGCCCCGGGTGTCGCTAAGGAACTCGCCGTGATAGCCGATGAGGCCGCGCGACGGGGCGGAGAAGGTGAGGCGCGTCTTGCCGCCGCCCGACGGGCGCATGTCGGTCATCTCGGCCTTGCGCTGCGCCATCTTCTCGACGACCGTGCCGGCGAATTCGTCGTCGACGTCGACGACCACCGTCTCATAGGGCTCCTCCCGGCCATTCGGGCCGTCGCGGAAGAGGACGCGGGGGCGGGAGATGGAGAGCTCGAAGCCCTCACGCCGCATCGTCTCGATCAGCACCCCCAGCTGCAGCTCGCCGCGGCCGGCCACTTCGAACGCGTCCTTGTCGGCGCTCTCGGTGATGCGGATGGCGACATTGCCCTCGGCCTCGCGCTCGAGCCGGTCCCGGATGACGCGGCTCTGCACCTTGTCGCCGTCGCGTCCCGCATAGGGGCTGTCGTTGACGGCGAAGCTCATCGCCAGCGTCGGCGGGTCGATCGGGCGCGCGGCGATGGGCCGCGTCACCGCCGGCTCGGCGATGGTGTTGGAGACGGTCGCCTTGGTGAGGCCGGCGATGGCGACGATGTCGCCCGCCTGCGCCGTTTCGACCGGAACCCGCTCCAGCCCGCGGAAGGCGAAGACCTTTGTGGCGCGGCCGGCCTCGACCTCGTTGCCGTCGACGTCGATCGCCTTGATCGGCATGTTGACCTCGAGCCGCCCGCTCTCGATCCGTCCGGTGAGGATGCGGCCCAGGAACGGGTCGCGGTCGAGCAATGTCCCGATCATCCGGAAATAGCCGTCCGGATTGGCGTCGGGCGCGGGGACGTGGCGGACGATGGTCTCGAAGAGCGGCGTCAGGTCGCCCGAGCGGACGTCGTCGCCGAGCCCCGCATAGCCGGCGCGGCCCGAGGCGTAGAGGGTCGGGAAATCGAGCTGCTCGTCGGTCGCGTCGAGGCTGAGGAATAATTCGAAACACTCGTCGAGCACTTCGGCCGGGCGCGCGTCCGGGCGGTCGATCTTGTTGACGACGACGATCGGCCTGAGCCCGAGCGCCAGCGCCTTCCCGGTCACGAATTTGGTCTGCGGCATCGGCCCCTCGGCGGCGTCGACGAGCAGGATCACGCCGTCGACCATGCTCAGAATTCGCTCCACCTCGGCGCCGAAATCGGCGTGGCCGGGGGTGTCGACGATGTTGATGTGCGTCGTCTCGCCGTCATGCTCCCAGTCGACCGAGGTACATTTGGCGAGGATCGTGATCCCGCGCTCTTTCTCGAGGTCGTTCGAATCCATCGCCCGCTCTTCGACGCGCTGGTTGTCGCGGAACGTGCCGGACTGGCGGAACAGCTGGTCGACGAGGGTCGTCTTGCCGTGATCGACGTGTGCGATGATCGCCACGTTGCGGAGGCTCATTTCTTCAGTCCTGTCAGGAGGGGTTTCGCGGCGCCCATAGCCACAGGAATGCGGCGGGACTAGGGCGGTTCCGCTGGCGCAGCGCCGTCCGCCTCGAGGCGGCGAGGGCTGCAAAAGCACCCTTGCTCCAGATTGTCCCAATTGGCCCAGGTATTTTTCTTTACGCCACCGCATCCTCGTTCGTGCCGCCTGTGCTGGACGGCGGCCGGGAGGGCAATCACCAGCTAGCGCAGCGCCCGCTCAAGGATCTCGACGGCGCGCGCGAGCGCCCGCCGCTCGCTGTCGGCGAGCCGCGCCAGCCGCCCGGCGAGGCCGCGCACGCGCCCCGCCCGGCCGTCGCGGAGCAGCGCCGTCCCCGCCTCCGTCGCGGCGATCCGCACCTTGCGCCGGTTGCCGGGCGCCGCCTCGCGGGTGGCAAGCCCGTCCCGCACCAGCGCGTCGACGACCCGGCTTATCGTCGGCGGCTTCACCTGCTCGGCGGCGGCGAGCTCGCCCAGCGACAGCGGCCCGCGCAGGACCAAGACCGAGAGCGCCGACAGCCGCGGCCCTCCGGTCCCGCCCTCGCCGCCCTCCTGCCGCGCCAGCCGCAGCAGCCGCGCCGCCGCGGCCTGTAGCCGCTCCGCCGTCTCCTGCGCGGCAAGCTCAGCCATGGCTATTCATTAGTGTCACGAACGATTGTGTAGCTACAACGATTAGCCTTGGCAACGATCCGCCGTCAGCGCCCGCCAGGCGAGCACCGCCCATCCCGCCATCATCAGCAGCCCGCCGAGCGGCGTGACGGCGCCGAGCCAGCGCGGGCCACCGAGCGCCATCGTGTAGAGCGTCGCGGAAAACACCGCCGCCCCGCCGCCGAGCAGTCCCGCGGGCACGCGCGCCCAGCTCTTCCCGGCCAAGCCGAGCGCGACCAGCGCGAGCCCGTGCCACATCTGGTACTCGACAGCCGTGTGCCACCAGCCGAATTCGGCCGGCCCGAGCATCCCCCGCAGCGCATGCGCCCCGAACGCCCCGCACGCGACGGCGACCCCCGCCAGCACCGCCCCGCCCGCGATCATGCCCCGCGCGCCATCTCCGCCGCCGTCCGCCATCTTCCCGTCCTTTCCGCCTGCCCGTCAGAACGAGCCGCAACGCACCGCGCACAGGCTGGAAGCGGACGCAGCTCGAAGCTTGAGCCGCCTGCGCGAGCGCGCAGCGAACGGTCCGGCTTCGTGCTTTCGCCGCAGGGCTTCAAGCTTCCGAGAGCTGCTGCTGCTGCGAGACTGTCAGCGCGATGAACTCGGCCGGATGCAGCATCGCGACGTGCACGGTCACCCGCATGACGCCGTCGATCACATCCTGCCCCGTCATCGTCGTGCCCAGGCCGCCCGCCACGGAATAGGCGTCGTCCGGCGTCGCCCCCTGCAGTCCGCCCGCCGCCCACAGGTCGTGGAGGAAGCGCTGGACCGCCGACACCGCGGCGGCCCAGGTCTCCGCGGCGTTCGGTGCGAAGACGAACATGCGGAGTCCCTCCTTGATCGACTGCTCGATATAGATCGCCGTGCGCCGCACCGACAGGTAGCGCCAGTCCTGGCTGTTGCCGTCCAGCGTGCGGGCGCCCCAGACCTGGGCGCCCCGGTCGACGAAGCTGCGGATCGCATTGATCGCCAGGCCGTCGGCGTCGACGTTCATCCCCTCCAGGTTGCGATCGTCGATCCGAACGACCGGCTCGACCACGCTGGCGAGCGAGCGATCGGGGGCTTTCCAGGGGCCGATGCTGATATCGGTCTGCGCATAGGCGCCGGCCACCGCCGCGCTCGGCGGCAGCGAGTTGCGCGCCTCCGCCATCGCCGCCAGCACCTGCCCCATCTCCGGGACCGCAGCGACGAGGGCGTTCCTCAACCGGCTGTCGTCAAGCGTCCCGGCCGGCAGCGGCGGAGCGCCCGGCGCCGGATTGGGCTGGGAGGTGCCGATCGCCTCGATCCACTCGGCCGCCGCGGCCGCGCCGGTCGGGGAGGCGTCGGCCGCGGCAGTCAGCGCAGCCTTCAGCGTGTCCAACCGCGCCGGATCGAAGGCGCTCATGCCGATCTCCTCCGGCCGCACCATGTCGGTGACGAGGAACGGGAAGTAGGCGGCGCCGTAATCGCGTCCGCCTGGCAGCGCGGCGATCGTCGCCCGGAACGCGTCGATCGCGTTGGGGTGACCGTCGAAGTCGAAATCCGGATCGTCGCCGCCCCTGACGTCGATCAGCGCCACCCGGTCCTGCAGCCGCGCGCACTGGTCGAGCATCGCCCCGACCGCCGCCGCATAGCCTCCCGCGTCGAGCCACGCCGCCTCGGGCACGACCAGCATGGCCGGTGCCGGCTCCCGCTCGAGCGCCGCCAGGCCGCCCATCAGCAGGTCCGCGTCGAGCGGATAGGCCGGCCCGCCGCCGCCGTAGCTGGCGCAGGAGACGATATAGGCGGAGGCGCCGCCGTTGGCGTAGAAATGCCTGACGCAGTCGTAGAGGCTGAAGCGCGCGCGCCCTCGCCGCGCCAGCCAATAGCTCTCCGCCCCGAACCGCAGCTCGGCGACCGCCGTCTCGCCCGCTCCCGGCGCTTCGGCCGAGAGGAAGTAGAGGCCGGCGGGCGGACCGCCGAAGCACGCCTCGAACTCGGCCATCGACTCGATCCGCAGCGCTGCGTTCGTCGTCGGCTTGCCCGCGCAGGAGGCCTTTTCCGTGTAGCCGACGAACGCCGGAACCGCCGTTTCCACGCCGACGATCGAAGACTGGAAGCCATCGGCGTCGTTGATGTAGACCCCCGGCGTCTGCACAGTGTGCATCGCTCGCTCTCCCCCTGCGCGGCGACCCGCTCCGGCGGCGCTGCGGCCCCTTCCTATCGCAAGCGGAAGGGGAAGGAAAACGGCGCCGGGGAGCGCCGCTCAGCGCCGCGGCGCGATCGGACGCAAGGTGAAGCCGGTGATCTTGGTCGTGTAGCCGCACTCGAAGGATTGCCGCGCCTTGCCGTCGTCGACCGTGCCCCAGACGATGATCTTGCTGGCGCTGCGGTGCTCGACGTCGATGATCTGGGCCTCGCCATGCTGCGCCGCCCGCGCCCGGCACGCTTCCGCCGCCGCGCCGCCGAGATGCACGTTGTTCTGCGGCGTCCCCTGCGCCGCCTGCACGGCGAGGCCGACGGCGCTCGCCGCGAGGCTCGCCGCGCAGCCGCCGAGCGGCAGCGCCCCGGCGAGAAGGAGCAGAGCCCCCTTACCCGTCATTCCCGCATCTTTTCAGCGCTTTCACCCGGCCACCCTAGGACGCGGCCCCCGCCAGCACAATGGCGCCCGCCCGGGCGGCACCGCCGACGCCCTACCGCGCCGCCTCGCCCAGCGCTTTGAGCTGCGCCCCGACCGGCGGGGTCGCGATACGGCGGTGGCGCGCCTCCACCAGGCTGAACACGCCGAACAGGAGCAGCCCGGCGGCGACGGCGGTCCGCAGCGAAGCCGGCAGCGAATCCAGCGCCTCGCCGATCCCGCCCGCCTCCCGCGCATGGGCCGTCCAGGCCGCCCGCGCGAAGAACCAGGCCATCAGCAGGAAGATGATTCCGCGCGCCGCATAGCCGGCGCGGCCGAGCCACACGACCCACGCCCGCCCCGCCGCCTCGCCGTCGAGATGCTTGGTGAAATCCCCGCGCGCCGCTCGCACCAGCTGGAAGGCGCCCGCGACGCCGATGCCGAGCGCCGCCGCCGCGAGCAGCAGCCAGCCGCCCGGAAGCGCCATCGCCTCGGCGGCTTTCGCCCGCGTCCCGCCGCCGCCGCCGCCATTGCCCATCGCCAGCCTGACCGCGATCCAGGCGAGCGAGAGGTGGACGAGGCCGCTCACCGCCCCGCTCGCCCGCACCGCGACGCCTTTGACGTCGCGGCCGAGGCGCTGCGTGTCGAGCGCCGCCTCCGACAGCCGCCACAATCCGTAGCACAGGAAGCCCACCGCCATCGCCGCCAGCGCCACCCGGCCGAAGCCGCTGCCGAGCATCTCCATCGCCCCGGCGCCGTCCTCGGTCCGCCCGCTCTTCAGCGCCAGCAGGCCGATCAACATGTACATCACGCCCCGCGCGGCGAAGCCGATCCGGGTCATCGCCTCGAAGCTGCGGGGGGATGCCATCCTCCTTTGCTACAGCAAAAGGCGCCCCGCGCAACGCGCGCTTCGGCCGATTTCCTGCCGCCCCAAAGCCGCCCCCATGGAACCGACTGATTTTTCGGCAGTTCTGGCCCTAGATTAACCTGGATTAACCATGCCTCCGCAGGATCTCCAGCTCGCCGCCTCCCAGTATCGGCAATTGACCGACCGCTGCGACGACGCGGTCGCCCGCACCCTGCTCGACATGTGCGCCCGCGCCTACGAGGAGGAAGCGCGCCGCGAATCCTCCCGCCAGCCCGCCGCCGCGGACTGAGCGCCGCCATGCTCCGCTATCCCGCCCGCATCATCCCGACCGACGACGGCCTCGTCCTCGTCCGTCTCCCCGACGTGCCCGGGGCCGCCGGCACCGGCGCCACCGAGGAGGAGGCGCTCGACCAGGCGCGCTGCGTCCTTGAGACCGTCCTCGCCGCCCACGTCGTCGACGGCACCCCCATCCCCGCCCCCTCCGACATCTGCGGCGCCCCCCTGGTCACCACCGACCGCTTCAGCCTCCTCGGCCTCGAAACCACCGCCGCGAGCTGAGCTTACTTCAGCGGCGTGGCCGGCAGCCCTCTACTCCCCTCTCCCACAGGGAGAGGGGTCGGGGCTGAGGGGTTGCAGCCGGCCGCTTCAGCCTCCTCGACCTCGAAACCGCCCCGCGGACTTGACACGCAAGAGTGGGTGGCGGGGAGCCGCCAAGACTCCCCTCTCCCATAGGGAGAGGGGTCGGGGGTGAGGGGTTGCGGCCTCCGCGAACACCCTCCACCGCCATCTCACCTTTAAACCCTCTCCCCAGCGAGAGGGGACCGCGATGCAGGACCAGGGCGAGAAGCCGGAGTGAGCGATTCGATGCTCGACCTGATGGACGCTATTATCGCAGGGGCCGACACCAGCCTGGCAGCCGCAGGCGAGCTCGAGGTCGCGATCGACACCGCATTTCCGAATGACGAGCGGGCTCAAAAATTGGTTACGGATCTGGCCCTGTACCGATCTGGGGGCGGGGAGTTTCTGTGGAACACGCCGGAAATGCAGAGGCGACTGGCAGACGCCCGCGAACACCTTTCGAAACTGTGGTTGCAAGCGAGATAGACGCCCTCGCAAGCGAGAGCCCCCCTCAAACCACCCCTTCCTCGCGCTCGGCGAGCAGGAAGCGCGGCCCGGCCCCGGTCTTCGCCGCCACGTCTCCCGGATTGTAGAGCGCGCAGCGCTCCAGCGACAGGCAGCCGCAGCCGATGCAGCCCGAAAGCAGGTCGCGCGTCCGCTGCAGCAGCGCGATGCGCGCGTCGAGCCGCGCACGGATGCGCGCGCTCAGATCCTGCCAGTCGGCCTGCGTGGGCGCGCGGCCGAGCGGCAGGCGGGAGAGCTCCGCCTCGATCTCGCGCACGCTCAGCCCCATGCGCTGCGCGACCAGCGCGAAGGACAGGCGGCGTATGTCGGAGCGCAGGAAGCGGCGCTGGTTGCCTCCGGTCCGCAGCGGGCTGAGCAGCCCCTTCGCCTCGTAGAAGCGGATCGCCGAGACGCTGAGCCCCGTCCGCCGCGCCAGCTCGCCGATGGTCAGCAATTGCGCCATGCGCCGCTCCCCGCAAAATGATCCTTGACCTCACCTTAGGTTGAGGTTGCACCACCGGGCAAGACCCACGTCAGGAGAAACGAGAATGGAAGCCCGGATCGAGCATGTGAACATGACGGTGAGCGACCCCGACCGCAGCGCGGCCCTGATCGAGCGGCTGTTCGGCTGGCGGGTGCGCTGGGCGGGGGACGCTGCCAATGGCGGCCGCACCGTCCATGTCGGCACCGACGGCCAGTATCTCTCCCTCTACGGGCGGCCGGACCGCGACGGCGCCCCGCTCGCCTGGTCGAAGGGCCGGCCGCTCAACCACGTCGCTTTCGTCGTCGACGATATCGACGCCGCCGAGCGGCGGGTGGTCGAGGCCGGGCTCACCCCCTTCGGCCACGGCGACTACGAGCCCGGCCGCCGCTTCTACGTCTTCGATCCCGACGGCATCGAGTTCGAGATCGTGAGCTACGCCCCCGCCCCGGAGGCGGCGTCGTGACCCCCTCCGCCCTCCTGATCCTCGCCCAGAAGGGCTTCGTCGCGCACCGCCTCGCCCCGCTCTTCTGCGCCCAGCCCGCCCGCTCCGCCCGCGACCGCTGTCTCGAGAGCCTGCGCCGCCTGCTGCCCTGCGGCTGCGGGTGAGCCGGGGCGCCGCCGTTGACACCCCTTCCGCTGACCGCATAGGAGGCTCCTGAATGATATAACGTCAAGGGGGGCAGGGATGCTGGGAAGAGCGCGATCGACGAGGGCCTGGCTCCGCATCGGCTGCTGCGCGCTCGGGGCGTCGGCCCTTTCCCGGCCGGCCCTGGCCCAGGAGCAAACGGGTCCGTGTCCCCCGCCGCCGCCCGCCGCGGGCGGCCCCGCCCACGCGCACACCCGCTTCCTCGAGGCCAATCTCCTGCCCGCAGTCGTCGCCGAGGGGGCGAAGCCCTTCACCCTCGCCGAGCGGATGTGCGCCTATAACGTCCCCGGAGTCAGCGTCGCCGTCATCCACGGCGGGCGGATCGACTGGGCCCGCGGCTGGGGCGTGCGCGACGCCGCCACCTGCGCCCCGGTCACCCCGCGCACCGCCTTCCAGGCCGCCTCGATCAGCAAGGTCGCGACCGCGCTGCTGGCGCTGCGCCTCGCCGAGCGCGGCAGGATCGATCTCGACCGCGACATCAACGCCTACCTCACCTCCTGGAAGCTGCCGAGCGACGACAAGCGCGCGCCCGGCTTCGTCACCCTGCGCCAGTTGCTCAGCCACACCGCCGGGCTCAACGTCCACGGCTTCCCCGGCTACCGGCCCGGCGCGCCGCTGCCGACGGCAGTGCAGGTGCTGGGCGGCGCGCCGCCGGCCAACACCGAAGCGGTCCGCATGGTCCTCCCGCCGGGCGGCCAGTGGCAATATTCGGGCGGCGGCTACGTGCTGGCGCAGCAGGCGATAACCGACGTCACCCGCCAGCCCTTCGACCGCCTCGCCACGCGCGAGATCTTCGCGCCGCTGGGGATGGACCGCAGCAGCTTCGCCCAGCCGCCGACGCGCGGCATCCTCGCCGACGCGGCGAGCGGCCATTCGGGCGGCAGGGTGATCGACGGCCGCTACCACGTCTATCCCGAGCTCGGCGCCGCCGGCCTGTGGACGACGCCGTCCGACCTCGCGCGGCTGCTGATCGACGTCCAGGCCGCCGCCGCCGGGCGGCGCTCCCGCGTGCTCGCCCCCGCCGCCACCGCCGCGATGCTGACGCCGGTGAAGGGCGGCTGGGGCCTCGGCCCAGCCCTCTCCGGCACCGGCCCCGGGCGCCGCTTCGGCCACGACGGCGCCAATGAAGGCTTCCAGTCGGCGATGGTCGCCTATGTCGAGAAGGGCGAAGGCGTCGTCGTCCTGACCAACGGCGACCAGGGCCGCCGCCTCGCCGACGAGATCGTCCGCGCCGTCGCCGCCGATTATGGCTGGGCCGAGCTCGCCGGCAAGCCGCTGGTCGAGGTCGCGCTGCCCGAAGCGGCGCTGGCGCGGCTCGCCGGCGCCTATCAAGGCGGGGGGCTGTCGGTCTTCCTCGATCTTCGCGAAGGCCGCCTCTACGCCCAGACCGGCGGCCCCAGCCCCGAGCGGCTGGTGGCGCTCTCCCCGGTCCGCTTCCGCGCCGAGGTGAGCGGCATCATGATCGAGTTCGACACCGCCCCGGACGGCGCCGTCACCGGCTTCCGCATCCTCGAAGGCGCGCCTCCGCTCACGCTCCTGCGCACCGAATCCCCCGCCGCGGACCTGCAGCGCACGCCGCTCTTCCTGCGCGGCTCGATGAACGACTGGTCGACCTCGCTCCCCCTCGCGCCGGCCGGCGACGGCGCCCTGGCCGCCGAGATCCCGCTCGCCGCCGGCGACTACCAGTTCAAGCTCGCCTCCGAGGACTGGCGCAGCGCCGATTTAGGCGCCAGCGGCACCGAGGCGATCGCGCCCGACGCGGGCGCGCTCGCGCTCGTCCCCCACGGCGGCAACGTCCGCCTCACCGTCCCCACCCCCGCCCGCTACCGCTTCGAACTCCGCACCGCCGGCGACAAAGCCTCCCTCACCGTCCGCCGGGTCGCCGCGGGACCGTCTCCCTCCCAGTAAAAGCCGTGTCGACCGCAGGCGCCGATCCCTGCCGCCGCCGACCGGGATCAGGACACCCAGAGGCCGTGGACGGCGGCGATCCGCCAGCGCCCGTCGTCGCCCCGGACGAGATGGATGAGATAGCCGCCTCCGGACAGCGGCCCCACGGCGGAGGACGCCGCGAGCACCGCCTGACTGCCGTCCGCGCTGACCGCCGGCAGGGCCACCTGATGCACCCGCGCCCGGAAGTAGCCGTCACGGCCCTTCTTCAGGGCCCGCGCGACCGCTCTCTTGCCGAATCCGATTCCGGCCGAGCGCAGCCGCGCCTGCAGCGAAGGGCAGGCGGCGAGCGCGTTGGTCTGCGCCGAAACGGACTGAATGAGCTCGTGCGGCGGCGCGGGGGCCGGTTCGTAGCTGTCCGTCCCCCAGCGCGCGGCGGGACCCGGCATTTCGGGGGCAAACACCCCCTTTTCCGTGTCGAAGACGTCAGGACGATCGCCCGGCTCCCGCAGGACGATCTGGACATAGCCCCACGCCGCCTCGCAGGCCGGCGGTTCGGCGTCCGCGGCCGCCCCGGCTACGCCCGCCGGGCCGGTCAGCGCCAGCAAGGAGAGCGCCAGGAGCTTTCGTCTCTTCACGCCCCCAGCATCGGCGATCTCCGGCGCCGCCGCAACCGCCGTCCGCGGCAGGCATGCGCGCAAAGCGGCCGCCGCTCCTGAGCGTCAGCCGATCGCCTTGCCGTAGATCCGGTAGACGCGCCCGAGGTCGCTCTCGCTGATCCTGGCGATCGACAGCATCCCCTTATTGTCCTCGAGGATCCAGCCGATCTCGGCCTCCTCGGCGCCGTAGCGGGCGATCGCGTCGCAGCGTATCTCCTCGATCATCATGAAGGCCATCTCGACCGCCAGCCGCGACGCCTGGTGCCGCAGCGCCACGCCCATCAGCGGCACCCGCATCCGCGGAAAGCGCCGCCGCCGCATCCGCCAGAGCAGCTTCGCCCAGCCGAACGGGAACAGCCGCCCGTCGAGGTCGCGCAGCAGGCCGTTGACGTCCGGGATCGCGATCATGAAGGCGGCGGGCTCGCCGTCATAGTCGGCGATGCGCACGAGGTCGGCGAAGATCAGCGGCTTGAGCTTCTTGGCCGCATAGGCCTTTTCCGCCTCGGTGAACGGCACGAAGCCCCAATTGCCCGACCAGGCGTCGTTGAGCAGCGCGAGGATCGCCTCCGCCTCCTCGCCGTAGCGCGCCGCGTCGAGCTGGCGCACGCGGATGCGCGGGTTGGCGCGGCCGGCGGCGAGAATGCGCTGGACGAGCGGCGGCAGCGCGCGGCCCGCCGGCAGGTCGTAGGTGTGGAGGTCCTTGACCGGCTTATGGCCCGCCGCCTCGATCCACCCGGCATAAACGGCGCGGTGGTGCCCCATCATGATCGAGGGCGGCCGCGCGTGCCCTTCGACCAGCAGGCCGGGCTCGTCCCAGATGGAGAGGCTGAGCGGCCCCAGCGAGGCCCGCATCCCCTGCTCCGCCAGCCACCCCTCCGCCGCCGCGAGCAGCGCCGCCGCGACCGCCGGCCCCGAGGCTTCGAACATCCCCCAATGGCCGGTCCCGGCCGCCACTCCCTGCATCGGCAGGCTCTCGACCTGCGCCGAGATGCGCCCCGCCGGCACCCCGTCCTCGAACGCAAGGAACAGCGCCAGCCGCGCGTGGCCGAACCACGGGTTGCGGCGCGGGTTCAGGAGCTCGCGCACTTCGCTGCGCAGCGGCGCGATCCAGTTCGGCTCGGCCCGGTTCAGCCGGTATGCCAGCTCCACGAAAAGCGCGAGGTCCCTCGGCCCCTCCACCCTCCTGACCTCGATACCCAAGCCGATCCCCCGCACCCGCGTCCGCATCCGCGCCGGCCGCCAGCATCATGGCAAGCACCGGCGCTGGCAAGGCTTCTTCTTCCCGGGTCCCCGCGTCGCCCGTCACCCGCCGCCGCACCGGCGTCAGAGGAACCGCACCCGCGGCTCCGCGGCCTCGCGCCCGAGCATCAGCTCGGTCATCGCCCACACCATCGCGTCCGCCCGGTCGGGGGAGCGGCCCGGCCCCTCGTAGCGGCCGCCCAGCGCCAGGCCGGCCAGTTCGTCCTCGAGCGCCGGGAAGCGGCCGGCGAACAGCGCCCGTCCGCTCTCGAACAAGGCCGCGACCGGCTCCGCCCGCGCGGTCTTGCCCTCGCTGGCGTGGACCAGCTTCACCGGCAGCGACGCGCCGGCGCCGCGCAGCACGCTCTCCACCATCCGCCCGCCATTGTTCGCCTCCGCCACCACCCGGTGGGCGCCGTGCGCCTCCGCCGCCGCCGCGACCTTCGCCGCCCACCCCTCCGGCGACAGGCCCGCCGCGCTGTGGTCGCCGATGACGTAGGCCGCCCCGTCCGCCCCGAGCCCGCACGCGACGATCCCGCACGCATCGCCCGTCGATCCCGCCGGCGGGTCGACCCCGATCACCACCCGGCGCAGGCTCTCGCGCGCCAGGGCGCAGCGCAGCCGCGTCCCCTCGATCAGCTCGCGCGGCCACAGCGCCCCCTCCAGCGTGTCGATCAGCTCGCCGTCCAGCTCCTGCCGCCCGAGCCGCGTGCCGCCGTGCATCCGCTCCCACGCATCCACCGCCCCGCGCGCCAGGAACGGGTTGTCGGAGGTCCGCCCGCCGGTCCGCACCGCCCCCTCCTCGGCGAGGATCGCGCGCAGCGCCGCCACCGCCCGCGGCGTCGTCGTCACCAGCGTCCGCGGCGCCTCCCCGCACCTCAGGCCCAGCTGGAGATTGTCCCACGCCTCCCGCGGCCGCTTCCACTTGGCGAGCTCGTCGCACCAGGCGATATGGTGCTCGGGCCCGCGCAGCCCCTCCGGGTTCGCCCCCGAATAGACATAAGCCTCGGCCCCGCTGGCGAAGGTGAGGCGCCCGCGGCTCGGCTCCCAGGCCGGCGCCCGCCCCGTCCGCGGCAGGCCCAATATGCCGCTGCGCCCCTCGATCATCACCCGCCGCGCCTCGTCCGCCGTCGCCGCCACCAGCGCGATCGACCCCTCCGGATTGGCCCGCGCGAACGCCTCCACCCACTGCGCCCCGGTCCGCGTCTTGCCGAAGCCGCGCCCGGCGAGCATCACCCACACCCGCCAGTCCCCGTCCGGCTCCTCCTGCCCCGTCTGCGCCCAGCTCGGCCAGTCGACGCACAGCTTCATCACCTCGCCCTCGCGCATCCCGCGCACCGCCGCCTCCGCCTCCTCCTCCGGCAGCGCCAGCAAAGTCTCGACCGCCTCCCGCCCGATCATAACCCTATTCCTCCCCTGCAACTGAATCGCCACCCCGATCCTCCCCTGGTCTCGCAGGGGAGGGGGACCACCCGAAGGGTGGTGGAGGGGCCGCGGCAAAGCCGCGGGTCGCCCGCCCTACCCCGCTACTCCCCCTCCCCCCGCCTTTCGCGGTGCGCCCGGATCGCCGCGATCCGCCGCAGCACCTCGTCGCGCACCGCCTCGATCGGCATGTCCTCGACCGCCTGCCCGCGCGCGCGGATGCCGCGCCGGGTCGGCGCCCCCGGCTCGTCGAACTTGTGCAGCCGCAGGATGTGGATCGCCTCGGGGACGGTGACGTTGAGCAGCCCCTCCGCCTCGGCGTCGATCTCCGGGTCGAGCGCCGCGTCGGCCGATCGCACCAGCAGCATGTCGATCCGCGCGCAGCCCTGGTCCCGCGCCGCCCGCCACTTCTCGGCGAACCCCGCGTCGGCCAGCCGCCGCTTGTAGACGGCCGTGGTCGAGAAGCCGGCCGCCCGGCACGCCGCGCGCACGTTGGCGGTGTCGCAGAGGTGGGCGAAGAAGACCGCCTCCGCCTCCTCGTCCCAGCGCCCCTCGCCCGCCGGCACGATCTGCGCGCCGTGGTTCTTCGACCGGCGCACCACCAGCCCCGGCTCGGCCTCGGCGCTGCCGTCCGCCACCCGCGCCCGCCCCCAGGCCTGCGCCCGCCGCCAGGCCTCGGCGAACCCTGG
>DASVVY010000049.1:0-13741 GCA_036386335.1 Allosphingosinicella sp.
ACGATGTGGTCGCGCCCAAGGGGGCGGGCGACGTCGGCTACGACCTCACCGACCTCCTGGTCCGCAAGAAATACACGCCGGAGAAGATCGTCCGCACCGGCGAGAGCTTCTTCACCTCATTGGGCTTCGCGCCGCTGCCGGAAAGCTTCTGGCAGCGCTCGATGATCACCGCGCCGCGCGACCGCGAGGTGGTCTGTCATGCCTCGGCGTGGGACGTGAACAACGTCGAGGACCTGCGCATCAAGATGTGCACCAAGGTCAACGCAACCGACTTCGTCACCGTGCACCACGAGCTCGGCCACAATTTCTACCAGCGCGCCTATAACCAGCAGCCCTACCTGTATCTGGACAGCGCGAACGACGGCTTTCACGAGGCGATCGGGGACATGATCGCCCTCTCGGTCACGCCCGAATATCTCGTCCAGATAGGGCTGCTCGACCGCAACAAGGTGCCCTCGGCCGAGAAGGATGTCGGCCTGCTGCTCCGCCAGGCGATGGACAAGGTCGCCTTCCTGCCGTTCGGCCTGATGGTGGACCGCTGGCGCTGGGGCGTGTTCAACGGCGAGATCGCGCCCACCGCCTACGAGCAGGGGTGGAACGACCTGCGCCTCAAATACCAGGGCATCGCGCCGCCGACGGCCCGCACCGAGCAGGACTTCGACCCCGGTGCCAAATATCACGTCGCCGCCAGCGTCCCCTACACCCGCTACTTCCTGGCCCGCATCCTCCAGTTCCAGTTCTACCAGGCCGCCTGCAAGCAGGCCGGCTGGACCGGCCCGCTCCACCGCTGCTCGTTCTACGGTAACAAGGAGGTCGGCCAGCGGCTCAATGCCATGCTTGCCATGGGCCAGTCGCGCCCGTGGCCCGAGGCGCTCGAGGCGTTCACCGGCACGCGCGAGATGTCCGGCCAGGCGATGATCGACTATTTCCGTCCGCTGATCACCTGGCTGGAGCAGCAGAACAGGGGGCGGCAATGCGGCTGGCAGGGCTGATCGCTGCGGCACTGGTACTGCTTCCCGCCACAAGCGCCGCCGGGCAGGCCGTCCCAATCACCCTGGCCCCGGGCGAGGTGCTGCTGAACGTTGAGGCGAGTGGATCTCACCGGTCGCGACCCGACGTCATGACGATCAGGGCGGGAGTGGTGACGACCGCGCCGAGCGCGCGCGAAGCCCTGGCCGCCAATTCGGCCCTGGCGAACCGGCTTTTAGACGTCATCCGCGCGAGGGGGGTGGAGCCGCGCGATGCGAAGACTTCGGAGCTCAGTGTCGAGCCGCAACTCGAAGAGCTGGACGACGAGGCGGAGGAAGGTGCCCAGCGCGAGCATCGGGCACTACGCGTTCTGGGATATGTCGCCCGCAATACCCTGGAGCTAAGACTGCGGGATCTGAGCAAGGCTCCCGATCTGATCGACGCCCTGTTCGCCGCCGGGGCGAATTCGGTGAACGGGCCGCAATTTTCCCTGGCCGATCCGGCGCCGGCCGAGCGCCTCGCCCGCCGCGCTGCCGTGGACGCCGCTCGCCTGGAGGCGGAGACTTACGCCGAGACACTCAACATGCGCGTATCCCGCATACTTCGGGTCAGCGAGCGTGGCAGTTTCGGATTGGAAGGCGGGGAGGATATCGTCGTGACGGGCAGCCGGATGCGCCGTACGCCACTCGAGCCAGGGGAGTTGACCACCCAGATCACCGTATGGATCGATTTTGCGATGGTGCCCCGTTGAGGTTCGTGTTCCTGGTTTGCGCGGCTCTCGCCGCGCCAGCCGCGGCGCAGGTTCCGTGGAACCCGGCGGCTCCCGAGAACCGGCAGATGTCGGCCACCTTCAACTACGGGAGCGTCGAATCGGTGCTCGGGTCGATCCGCGCGCGCTGGCAGCGCAGCAGCACCGATCCGGCGCGGCCGTTGATCGTCGTGACCTTTCCGAACAACCGCCGGGCGGTGATTACCCTCCTCAACTGCACGCCCGACGGCGCCGCCTGCAAGGGGCTCGGCGTGCAGGCGAGCTGGAACGCCCCGGCCGGCGTGCCGCGCGAGCGGCTCGCCGGGGCGATCGAGCGCTTCAACCAGCGTTATTCCTTCTCGAAGGCGTTCATCACGCCGGGCGGCCGGCCGGCGGTGCAGCGCTACCTGACCGCCGATTACGGCTTCATCCGCGGCGACCTGGCGGTTAACCTGCTCGTCTTCGCCAACCAGGCGGACCGCTTCGCCAACGAGGTGCTGAGGCCGCTCACGCCGGCGGCGGGGTAGGGGAGGGTCACTCGTTCGTCGCCGCTGGTTCGTCAGGGCGACGATTCAGCTATCCCCCCTCCGGCTGGCCTAGCCCTTGTCCTGTTTGCTCGCGTGCTTCTTCGCCTCGGCCTCGGTCGCCTCAGCATCGGCCTGCTTGCAGGCGGCGGCGGCCTCGCAGGCGGTGATGGCGGTTTCCATGACTTCGTTGAGCGGGCCGCCGCCGTTGCGCCGGGCGAGCGCGCGCGCACCCATCACCGCACCCGCGGTCGCGGCCGCCGCCCCGCCGACGATCGCCGCCGCCGCCAGCGGCCGCCGCTTCGCTTCCTCGGCGATCCTCAAGGTCGCCGACTTGCCGCCGCCTTTGCCTTTCGGCTTGTCAGCCATATTTTCCGCTCTCCTCGTCGGGATCTGCGCCCCCAATGCCTCGTCAACGCCCGAGGCTGCGGCACGTTTCAAGGATTGAAGCCTCACAACCCCGCGAGCAGATGCTCCGCGCTGCTGACGTTGAAGGCGCCCGGCTCCTCGACGTTCAGCTGCTCGATCACGCCGTCGTTGACGATCGCCGACCAGCGCTGGCCGCGCGTGCCCATTCCGTATTTGGAGCCGTCCATGGTGAGCCCGAGCGCGCCGGCCAGATCGCCATTGCCGTCGGCGAGCATCGTCACTTTGCCTTCCGCTTCGGCGCTCTGCGCCCAGGCCTGCAAGACGAAGGCGTCGTTGACGGCGGTGCAGGCGACCTCGTCCACGCCCTTGCCGCGCAGCTCCTCGGCGCGCTCGACGAATCCCGGCAGGTGGCGCGCCGAGCAGGTCGGCGTGAAAGCGCCCGGGACGGAGAAGAGGGCGATGCGCCGGCCGCGGAAATAGTCTTCGCTGTCGATCGGCTGCGGGCCTTCTGGGCTGGCCTTGACGAGGGTCGTCTTCGGGATGCGTTGGCCGACTTCGATGCTCATCGCCTGTTCCTTTCGGCTGGTCGGGAAGAAGGGCGCCGCTCTAGCAGGGCCGTTTGGCCGCGCCTATAGTCGCAAGCGATGGACCAACCGCGCTTCCTATCCGGTCAGCTCCTTCTCGCCATGCCCGGCATCGGCGATCCGCGCTTCGAGAAGGCGGTGATCGCGATGTGCGTCCACGACGAGAACGGCGCGCTCGGCATCGGCCTGGGACGGATCGTGCCGCGGATCGGATTTCACGAGCTGCTGCGCCAGCTCGATATCGCCCCGGGCGTCGCCCCGGACGTGCCGATCCACCTCGGCGGGCCGGTCGAGCCGCAGCGGGGCTTCCTCCTTCACTCCCCCGACTGGGGCGGACAGGACAGCCTCCACGTCGGAAAACGCTGGGCGCTCACCGCCACGCTCGACATCCTGCGCGCGATCGCGGAGGGGAGGGGCCCCACCCGCTGGATCGCGGCTTTGGGCTATGCCGGGTGGGGCGCCGGCCAGCTCGAGCAGGAGCTGTGCGGCAATGGATGGTTCGCGACGCCGGGCAGCGACGACCTCCTCTACGACTGCGACGTCAACAACCGCTGGGCCGCCGCCTTCAACAGCGCGGGCGTCGATCCGAGGCTGCTGACGGCCGATTTCGGCACCGCCTGAACCCACATATAAAGATATCTTTATATTTGCATCCGCGGGCGCTTGCGGCTAAGCGGACGGCACGCGGCCGCCTGCCCGACGGGCGGTCTTTTCCTTTTTTAAGCGAGGAGAGACGTCCGTGGCGACCCAGCCCCAGACCAGCTTTGACGATTATGTGATCCGCGACATCGCCCTGGCCGATTTCGGCCGCAAGGAGATCGAGATCGCCGAGACCGAGATGCCGGGCCTGATGGCGCTGCGCGCCGAATATGGCGCCTCGCAGCCGCTGAAGGGCGCCCGCGTCACCGGCTCGCTCCACATGACGATCCAGACCGCGGTGCTGATCGAGACGCTCACCGCGCTCGGCGCGGAGGTCCGCTGGGCCTCGTGCAACATCTTCTCGACCCAGGACCATGCCGCCGCCGCCATCGCCGCCTCCGGCGTGCCGGTCTTCGCGGTGAAGGGCGAGACGCTCGACGAATATTGGGACTATATCGACCGCATCTTCGCGTGGGGCCCCGGCGGCACCTATTCCGAGACGGCGAACATGATCCTCGACGACGGCGGCGACGCCACCATGTTCGCGCTGTGGGGCGCGCGCATCGAGGCGGGGGAGCAATTCCCGGCCGCGACCAACGAGGAGGAGGAAGTCTTTCAACGCGTCGTCACCCGCCGCATCCAGCAGTCGCCGGGCTTCCTCACCCGCACCGTGGAGGCGATCCGCGGCGTCTCCGAGGAGACCACCACGGGTGTGCACCGGCTCTATGAGCTTAGCAAGCAGGGCAAGCTTCCCTTCCCGGCGATCAACGTCAACGACAGCGTCACCAAGTCGAAGTTCGACAACCTCTACGGCTGCAAGGAGAGCCTGGTCGACGCAATCCGTCGCGCGACCGACGTCATGCTTGCCGGCAAGGTCGCCTGCGTCGCCGGCTTCGGCGACGTCGGCAAGGGCTCGGCCGCGTCGCTGCGCAACGGCGGCGCCCGCGTCCTCGTCACCGAGATCGACCCGATCTGTGCGCTGCAGGCGGCGATGGAGGGCTACGAGGTCGTGACGATGGAGGAGGCGGTGAAGCGCGCCGACATCTTCGTCACCGCCACCGGCAATGCCGACGTCATCACGCTCGATCACATGCGCGAGATGAAGAACATGGCGATCGTCTGCAACATCGGCCACTTCGACAGCGAGATCCAGATCTCGGCGCTCAGCAACATGAAGTGGACCGAGATCAAGCCGCAGGTCGACGAGGTCCAGTTCCCGGACGGCAAGAAGATTATCGTCCTCGCCAAGGGCCGCCTCGTGAACCTCGGCTGCGCCACCGGCCATCCGAGCTTCGTCATGTCGGCGAGCTTCACCAACCAGACGCTCGCCCAGATCGAGCTGTGGACGAAGGCCGACACCTACAAGAACGACGTCTACGTGCTCCCCAAGCACCTCGACGAGAAGGTCGCCGCGCTCCACCTCGACAAGCTCGGCGTCAAGCTGACCAGGCTCAGCGAGAAGCAGGCCGCCTATATCGGCGTGCCCACCCAGGGCCCGTTCAAGCCGGAGCATTACCGCTACTGATGATGCGGGAGCGGGGCCGCTGCGGCGGCTCCGCTCTTCCACTCGTTGCGGGGCGACCCTAAGAGGTGGCCATGCTCACCCTCACTCCCACCGCCGCGGCGCTGGTCGCGCTCGTCTGCGGCGCGTGGCTGGCGGCAGCGGTGTGGGCCAGCGCCCGCGGGCTAAGGCGCAGCGCCGAGGCCGAGGCGAGGCTGCAGGCGGCAGCGGAACGGCAGGCTTTGCTCGCCGCCTCGCCCGCAATCCCGCTTCTCGTCCACCGCGACCTCAGGCTCGAGGGGCCCGCGCGGCTCGCGCACCTGCTGGGGCTCGAGGCGCTGCCGGAGTGCTTCCCCGACATCGCGCCCGTCCTCTCCGCCGAAGAGGCTGAAGCGCTCACCGCCGAAATCTCCGCAGCCGCCGCCACGGCGCGGCCGATCGCGCTCAACTTGCGGCCATCGGGCTCGGCGCGCGTCGTCCAGGTCCGCGGCGGGCCGGCGCCGCCCGGGCACGCCCCGGGCACGCTCCTCCTCTGGTTCGCGGACGCGACCGAGGTCGAGGACCAGCTCGCCGCCGCCCGTGCGGAGGCCGCGCGCCTGCGCACCGCGCTCGACGCCCTTGCGGCCCTTATCGAGGTCGCGCCGTTCCCGGTCTGGCATCGCGGCCCGGACCTGCGCCTCGCCATGGTCAATTCGGCCTATGTCGAGGCGGTCGAGGCCGAGGACGGGGCGGAGGTCGTCGCCAAGGGGATCGAGCTGATCGAGGACGGCGCCGCCCTCTCCGCCGCGGTGCGCGACGGCGGCGCGGCGCAGGCGCGGACCGCCCCCGCCACCATCTCCGGCGAGCGGCGGACGATGCGCATCGTCGAAGTGCCGATCGGCCCGTCGGGCGTCGCCGGCTACGCCATCGACGTCGAGGACCGGGAGCAGGCGCGCGCCGCGCTCGCCCGCTTCGTCCGCGCCCAGCGCGACATGCTCGACCGCCTGTCCGCGGGCGTGGCGCATTTCGGCGGCGACCGCAGCCTCGTCTTCTTCAACCAGCCCTTCGCGCGGCTGTTCGCGCTCAAGCCCGACGTCCTCGCCGACCGCCCCGAGTTCAACCGGCTGCTCGATGCGATGCGCGAGGCGGGCCAGCTCCCCGAGGTTCGCGACTATCCGGAGTGGAAGCAGGACCATGGCCGCTGGTTCACCGGCGGCCTCGCCGCGGAGGAGGAGGACTGGCTGCTCGCCGGGGGTCGGCACCTCCGCGTCGTCGCCCAGCCGCTCCCCGACGGCGGGCTGCTCCTTATCTTCGAAGACCGCACCGAGCAGCTCCGCCTCGCCTCAGCGCGCGACACTTTGCTGCGCGTGCGCAGCGCCACCTTCGACAATCTCTTCGAGGCGGTCGGCGTGTTCGCGTCGGACGGACGCCTCAACCTCTGGAACAACCGCTTCCGCGAATTGTGGGATTTCGAGGAGGCCCAGCTCTCCGCCCATCCGCGAATCGACGCCCTGGCCCCGCTGATCGCGAAGAAGCTGCGCAATGCGGCCCATGCCGGCCTGGTGCGCGAGCTCGTCCGCAGCGCCACCGTCGAGCGCAAGCAGCGCGGCGGCCGCGTCTCCTTCCTCGACGGGCGCGAGTTCGACTTCGCCGCGGTGCCGCTCCCCGACGGCAACGCGCTCTTCACCATGCTCGACGTCACCGCCAGCCGCACCGTCGAGGCGGCGCTGCGCGAGCGCACGCAGGCTCTGGAGGAGGCGGACCGGATGAAGACCGCCTTCGTCTCCAACATGAGCTATGAGCTCAGAACCCCGCTGACCTCGATCGCGGGTTTCGCCGAGATGCTGGCGGGTGGCTATGCGGGCGAGCTGCCGGCCACCGCCCGCGACTATGTCGGCGCGATCATGGACGCGGTCGTCCGCCTCGGCGCGCTGATCGACGACGTGCTCGACCTCACCCAGAGCGACAGCGGCAGCCTCTTGCTCGCCGACGAGAAGGTGGACCTCGCCGCGCTTTGCCGGGAGGCGGCGGCGGAGTTCGCCGGCGCGGCCGCGGCGAAGCACATCGACCTCGCGGTCGAGGTGAAGCGCGGCCTGGGCAGCATCGGCGGCGACCGCAAGCGCCTCCGCCAGTCGCTCGACAATGTCCTCAAGAACGCCTTCGCCTACACGCCGGACGGCGGCCGCGTCCTCCTCCACGCGGCGGGGGACAAGGAGGAGGCGGTGATCGCCGTCTCCGACAACGGCCGGGGCATTGCCCCCGCCGACCAGGCGCGGGTGTTCGACCGGTTCAACCGCACCGCGGCGGGGGGCGAGGGGGCGCTCGGGCTCGGGCTGCCGCTCGCCCGACAATTCGTCGAGGCGCATGGCGGCAAGGTCGAGCTGGTGTCCGAGCTGGGCGAGGGAACGACGGTGATCCTCCGCCTGCCGCGCACGCGATGACCGCGCTGGAGGGGCCGGAGGCGACCGAAGGGCTAGGCCGCCGCATCGCACCTTTGCTTCGCCCCGGCGACGCCCTCGCGCTCTACGGCGACCTCGGCGCAGGCAAGACGACGCTCGCCCGCGGCATCCTGCGCGGCCTCGGCTTCGAAGGCGATGTCGCCAGCCCGACCTTCCCGATCGTCCAGCCGTACGAGGACCTGCCGGTGCCGGTGTGGCACGTCGACCTCTACCGAATCGAGGAACCGGAGGAGCTGGCGGAGCTGGCGCTCGACGAAGCGCTCGCCGACGGTGCGCTGTTGGTGGAATGGCCCGAGCGGCTCGGCGCCGCCCTCTGGCCGCATGCATTGCGGCTCACCTTGCGTCGGGAGGGGGAGGGCGCCCGCGCCTTGACAGCCGAGGTGCCCCCGGCTTGGAGAGAGCGATGGCCTCCCCGATGATTCCGCCCGCGGCGGCGCCCGAATTCCTCGCCGCACATGGCTGGGAAGGCGCCGAAATCCGCCCGCTGGCCGGTGACGCGAGCTTCCGCCGCTACTTCCGAGTGCACCGCGGCGGCGACACCGCGGTGCTGATGGACGCGCCGCCCGAGCATGAGGATATCGGGCCGTTCCTGACCGTGGCCGGGCACCTGCTCGACCGCGGCTTCGCCTCGCCGCGCCCCCTCGCCATCGACCGCGAGAAGGGGCTCCTCCTGCTCGACGATTTCGGCGACGGCCGGGTCGGCCCGGTGCTCGCCCGGGAGCCCGAGCGCGAGCGCGAAATCTATGCCTCCGCGGTCGACATCCTCGCCCGCCTCGCCGCCCGGCCCGCGCCCGACGATATCCCGCCCTACGACGACGCGGCAATGACGCGGGAGGCGATGCTCTTCCCCGAATGGTACGCGCCCGCGCTCGGCCTCGCGGTCGACGAGGCCTCCTTCATGCCGGCATGGCGCTCGGTGTGGGGCGACGTGCTGCGGATCGCCGGGCACAATCCCGTCATGGTCCTGCGCGACTATCACGCCGACAATCTCATGGTCTTGCCGGGCCGCTCGGAGCTCGGGCTGCTCGATTTCCAGGACGCGCTCGCCGGCCACGCCGCCTACGACCTCGTCTCGCTCCTCCAAGACGCCCGCCGCGACGTCGCGCCTGCGCTCGAGGAGGAGATGATCGCGCGCTACGCCGAAGCGGCGAACGTTGCCGATAGGGACCTCTTCCGCGCCCATTACGAGATCCTCGGCGCCCAGCGGAACACCAAGATCCTCGGCATCTTCACGCGCCTGTGGAAGCGGGACGGCAAGGCGCATTACCTCCCGCTCCAGCCGCGCGTGTGGGGCTATCTGGAACGGAACCTCGCCCATCCCGCTCTGGCGCCGGTGCGCGCGTGGTTCGATGCGAACGTGCCGTCCGAAAAGCGCGCAGCCGCCTGGACGGAGGGGCTCGCCGCATGAGCCGCACCACCGCCCCGCTCGCTCTGCGCGCGGACCCCGAGGTGCAGGTCCCGGAAGTCGCGATGGTGATGGCCGCGGGCCTCGGCAAGCGCATGCGCCCGCTCACGGCGACGAGGCCGAAGCCCCTCGTGGAGGTGGCCGGCAAGCCGCTGCTCGACCATTGCCTCGAGCGGCTGCGGGGCGCGGGCGTCCGCAAAGCGGTCGTCAACGTCCATTACCTGCCCGACTCCCTGGAAGCCCATTTGAAGCACCGCTCCCAAGGCCTTGAAATCGCGGTCTCCGACGAGCGCGAACAGCTGCTCGAGACCGGCGGCGGACTCGTCAAGGCGCTGCCGCTGATCGACGCCGATCCGTTCCTCGTCGTCAATTCCGACAATCTGTGGATCGACGGTCCGGTCGACTCGCTCCGCCTCCTCGCGGCCGCCTGGGACGATGCGCGCATGGACGCGCTCCTCCTCCTCGTCCCGCTCTCCCGCGCCTACTGCCACCTGGGCCAGGGCGACTTCCATATGAGCGCGAGCGGCACGCTGCGCCGCCGCAGGCCGGGCAGTGTGGCGCCCTTCGTCTACACGGGTATCCAGATGGTCTCGAAGCGCCTGTTCGAGGGGGACATGCCGTCCGGCCCGTTCTCCACCAACATCCTCTGGGACCGCGCGATCGAAAAGGGACGCCTCTTCGGCGCGGTTCACCAGGGCCTCTGGTTCGACATTGGCGCTCCGCCGAACATCCGCAAGGCCGAGGAAATTCTCGCTGGCCTCTGAGGCCGCACCGACTAGGCTGAGCCCGTGAGCGCCGCCCGCCCTGCCGTCTACACGATCCCGCCGCACCGCGCCTTTGCCGATGCGCTGGCGGCCGGCCTCATCGCCCGGTTCGGCGGCCGGGAGACGGGGCTCGCCGAAGGGCTCGTCCTGGTCCCGAACAACCGTGCCGCCCGTGCCATCGCCGACGCATTCGTGCGTCGCTCGGAAGGCGGGCTTCTGCTGCCCCGCCTCGTCCCGGTCGGCGACCCCGAGCTCGACGAGCGTATCGGCGGCGCGCTCGAGCCGCTGGGGGAGGGGGATCCGATCCCGCCCGCCATCGATCCCATCGAGCGCCTGTTCCTCCTCGCCCGCCTCGTCCAGCAGGAGATGGAGGGCATAGACGCCGCCGAGGCGCTGCGCCTCGCCGAAGATCTCGCCCGCACCCTCGACCAATTGCTGGTCGAGGAGGTCGAGCCGGCGCGGCTGCGCGATTTCGCCGCCGAGCTGCCCGACCTCTCGCTGCACTGGCAGAAGTCGCTGGAGCGGCTGACGGTGATCCTCGACCTGTGGCCGCGTGTGCTGGCGGAGCGCAGGCGGATCGATCTCGCCGAGCGCCGCAACCGTCTCCTCGCCGCCGTCGCCCGCCGCTGGCGCGAGGCCCCGCCGCGCGGCTTCGTCGCGGCGGCCGGGATCACCACCGCGGCGCCAGCCGTGGCGCGGCTGCTGCGCACCGTCTCGCGGCTCCCCAATGGCCTCGTCGTGCTCCCCGGGCTCGACATCGCGATAGACGACGTCGAGTGGGAGGCGCTGGGGCAGCACGAGCCGGACCCGGTCACCGGCCGCCGACGTCCTTCGATAGAGACACATCCCCAATTCCACCTGAAGCTGCTCCTCGAACGGATGGGCGTCGGCCGCGCCGAGGTGGAGCGGTGGCGGTGGGGCGGCGGACGGGATTCACCGGCGGTGCGCAGCCGCGCCATCGCCAATGCGATGAAGCCGGCCGCCTTCACCTCCAAGTGGCAGGACCTCAGGCCCGCCGAGCGCCGCCTGAGCGGCGTCCAGGCGCTCGAGCTCGCCGATCCGGCGGAGGAAGCCCAGGCGATTGCGATCGCCCTCCGGGAGGCGCTGGAGCAGCCGGGCCGAACTGCGGCCTTGGTGACTCCGGACCGCGGCCTGGCCCGTCGCGTCTCCGCGCATTTGAGGCGGTGGGGGATCGAAGCGGACGACAGCGCCGGCCGCCCGCTCGCACAGACCCCGCCGGGCACGCTTCTCCTGGCCCTCGCCGCCGCCGCAGCCGAGCAGTTCGCGCCGGTGCCGCTGCTGGCGCTCCTCAAGCATCCGCTGGTGATGAAGGGGGAGGGGCGGCTCGAATGGCTTGAAGGGGTCCGCGCGCTCGACCTGGCGCTGCGGGGTCCGCGCCCGGCCGCCGGCATTGCCGGGATCGCCGCCCATCTCGCCGACTGGAGCGGTCGCGACCGGGACGTGCGCAAGCGCGCCGCGGGCTGGTGGCGTGACACCGCGGACCTGCTGCGTCCGCTCGAACGCGCGTTCAGGGCCGAAAGCGCGAGCCTGCCGGCGCTGCTCGCCGTCCTTCGCGAGTCCGCGTCGCGGCTCACCGGCGACCAAGTCTGGGCAGGCCCCGCCGGCCGAGCCGCCGCCGAGCTCTTCAGCGCAGCCGAGCCCGCCGGCGAGCACGGCCCCGGCCGCATTGCTCCTTCCAGCCTGCCGGCGCTGCTCGAACGGCTGCTCGAGCGCGAGGCGGTCCGCCCGCCATTCGGCCAGCACCCGCGCATCTTCATCTGGGGCCTGCTGGAAGCGCGGCTCCAGCAGGCGGACCTGATGATCCTCGGCGGCCTCAACGAGGGGACATGGCCGGCGCTGCCCACGCCCGATCCGTGGCTCGCGCCGCGCATCCGGCACGAGCTCGGCCTCCCTGGGCTCGAGCGCCGCATCGGCCTTTCCGCCCTCGATTTCGCCGGCGGCCTCGGCGGCCCGCAGGTTCTCGTCACCCGCGCCCGCCGTGACGCGCGCGCTCCCGCCATCGCCTCCCGCTTCTGGCTGCGGCTGGAGGCGATGACCGGCGGCCTCACCCGCTCGCCCACCCATCGTCGCTGGGCGCAGCTGCTCGACAGGCCCGACGAATACCGCCCCGAGAAACAACCCGCGCCGCGCCCTCCGGCCGCCGCGCGTCCCCGGAGCATCTCGGTCACCGAGGTCGACCGGCTGAAGGCCGACCCCTTCGCCTTCTACGCCCGCAAGATGCTCCGCCTGTCGGCGCTCGACGCCCCCGACGCCGATCCCGGCCCTGCCTGGCGCGGCACCGCCGTCCACCGCGTGCTCGAAGCCTGGATGAAGGAGGACGATTGCGATCCGGCGAAGCTTCGGCCGCGAGCGGAGGCGCTGTTTCAGGAGACCTCCGCCCATCCGCTGATGCGGGGTCTCTGGCAGCCGCGGCTGATCGAGGCGATCGACTGGATCGCCGCGGAGGTGGCGAAGAACGGCGAGACCGGCCGGAAGCCGCTCCGCGCGGAGGCGTGGGGGGAGGCGACTGTGGACGGCGTCGCCCTCCAGGGCATGGCCGACCGGATCGACCGGCTTGCCGACGGCAGCCTTGCCATCGTCGACTACAAGACCGGGACGCCGCCGGGGCCGAAAGCGGTGGCGGAAGGGTATTCGATGCAGCTCGGCCTGCTCGGCCTGATCGCTGAGCGCGGCGGCTTCGCCGGGATCGACGGCGTGCCGGCCTGCTTCGAATATTGGTCGCTGGCGAAGAAGGCGGGGAAGCTCGGCTTCGTCGCCAGCCCGATCGCCGGCCGCAACGCGATCGACCCGGCCGATTTCACCACCCTTGCCGCGCGCAACTTCATCGCCGCGGCGCAGACGTGGCTCACCGGCGACGCGCCGTTCACGGCCAAGCTCCACCCCGAATATGCGCCCTACGGCGATTACGACCAGCTGATGCGCCTCGACGAATGGTACGGCCGCGACGCCTAATCGGCCTTCGCCAGCGCGCGGCGGAGCACGGCGGGGGCGAACAGGGAGCGCGGCTCGTCGCGGAGCAGCAGCCGGCGCCGGTCCGGCCAGCGGCGCTGCCACGCCCGGAGGCCGCCTGAGCCGGAGCGGATCGCGCCCAGCTCGGCGTCCGCCTGTCGGAGGAGGGCCCGGCTCCTCTCCAGCCCCGGCACCCGGAAGCGCTCGTCGACCGCGCCGAACGTCGAGCGGGCGGCGGCGAGCAGCAAGCGCCCGGTCGCGGGATCGGCGTCCGCGGCGAGCGCGACCGCCTGCTCAGCCTCATCGAGCCGCTCGGCGAGGCGGACGCGGTGTCCGGTGCCGCGGCACGCCGCCGGCTGCAGGGCGCGGACATAGTCGGCGAGCCCCGCAAGCACCGCCGGCGCCGGCTCCGGGCCGTCGAACTCCTCTACGATCAGGCCGCGGATGAAGCGCTTGAGGGCGCCATCCCCGGGTGCGCGTGAGACCTTCGGGGGCGACAAAGCGAGGTCCGGGATCGGCTTGGGGTTGGCGGTGCCGTCGCCGCGGTGCGAGCTCATCAGCGAGGAGGTGACGTCGGCGGTGCCCGGCGCGCCGGAGAGGGCGGGGAAGAGGAAGTGCGGGTTGCCGCGGCCGCTGCGGTGGCAGCTGGCGCAGCTCATCCCCGCCCGCGCCGCCTGGCCGCCGAGCAGCAGCGGCGCCCGAAAGGCTGCCCGCCCGATCGCCACCGACCGCCGCGCCGCCGCCTCGCGCGGCCACACCAGGCACTCGGCCGGCTCGCGGGCCAGGGTCTCGTAAAGCCCGTCGCGGCTGCTCCAGCGGGCCTCGCGGAG
>DASVVY010000050.1:0-16717 GCA_036386335.1 Allosphingosinicella sp.
CAACAGGGTCAGCCCGACCGAGGTGGAGGAGGCGGCGGTGGCGAGCGGCGTCGTGCTCGAGGCAGTGGCGCTCGGCTATCCCGACCACCGCCTGGGGGAAGCGATCGCGCTGGTGGTGCGGGGCGCGGGGCGGCAGGCGGAGCCGCAATTGCGGGCGCACCTGAAGCGCGAACTCCCCAATTTCATGCAGCCCTCCGCCATCGTCTGGCGCGATGCGCTGCCCCGCTCCCCCAACGGCAAGCTCGATCGCGAGCGGCTAAAGCAGGAGCTGATGGCGTGAGCAAGCCCGTGGGCTCCATCCCCGCAGGCTTCCGGAGCGAGGGCGGCATGCTGCTGATCGGCGGCAGGCGCGCCGACGATCTCGTCGCCGAAGCGGGCGACACGCCGCTCTTCGTCTACGACGCGGGCCTGGTGCGGGAGCGGGTTCGCCGCTTCCGTACCGCCTTTCCACGCGTCAACCTTCATTATGCTCTGAAGGCAAACCCTTACGGTCCGCTTCTTGCGCTTCTTGCGAAGCTTGTGGATGGTGTCGATATCGCGTCGGCGGGCGAGATGAGGGCCACGCTCCAGACCGGCGCGACCGAGATTTCGTTCGCCGGCCCCGGCAAGCGCGACGAGGAGCTCGGGGTCGCCATCGACTCCGGCGTGACGATCAACCTCGAATCTGAAGGCGAGGCGGAGCGCGCTCTCGCCATCGGCCGCGCCCGGGGCCGCCGCGCCCGGCTCGCGGTGCGGGTCAACCCGGATTTCGAGATCCGCGGCTCAGGGATGCGAATGGGCGGGGGAGCGCGGCCGTTCGGCATCGACTCGGAACGCGTGCCGGCGCTCGTCCGCCGGCTGCTGGCCGCAGAGGCGGACTGGCGCGGGTTCCACATCTTCGCCGGCTCGCAAGCGCTCGACACCGCTGCCGTCATCGAAGCGCAGCGGGCGACGCTCGCCCTAGCGTCGCGGCTCTCCGAGCAGGCCGGGGCATCGCCGCCCCTCGTCAATCTCGGCGGCGGCTTCGGCATCCCCTATTTCGCCGGCGAGCAGCCGCTCGATGTGGAGGCGGTCGGGGCCGCCCTGGCGAACGAGCTTGCCGCGCTGCCGCCGATCCTGGGGCAGAGCGGCTTCGCGATCGAGCTCGGACGCTGGCTGGTTGGTGAGGCGGGGGTCTACCTCACCCGCATCGTCGATCGCAAAGTGAGCCGCGGCCGCATCTTCCTCGTCACCGACGGCGGCATGCACCACCAGCTCGCGGCCTCGGGCAATTTCGGCCAGGTCGTCCGCCGCAACTTCCCGGTCGCCATCGCCAACCGCTTCGGCGCTCCCGCCGAGGAGGAAGCCAGCATCGTCGGCTGCCTCTGCACCCCGCTCGATCGACTCGCCGATGACGTCACTCTGCCCGAAGCGGAGGCGGGACACCTGGTTGCGGTCTTCCTCGCCGGCGCCTACGGCCTATCGGCCAGTCCGCAGGCTTTCCTCGGCCATCCGCCGGCCCGCGAAATGCTTGTCGAAGAAGCGGATTAACCCTCCGGCCCGCCCGAGTCCCGATGCGGGACGGCCGCGACAGGACGGTTGTTCCTAACGGTAATTTTACCTCTTGCTCCCATAGCAGACCCAAATCCGCGCCACATCGAGACGGCGTGGACGGTCAGGTGAGCCAAGAGGATCGACCCATGCGTGTGTTGTACAAGACCAAACTGGCCCTTGCGATCGGCGTCGGCGCAACCGCGCTCGGCGGCTGCGCAGGCTCGCGTTCCGCCGGGCAGACGCTCCCCGCCGCGACTTTCGTCGGCAGCGACGATGCGGTCGGCGAGAAGTACATCATCGGCCCGCTCGACAGCCTCACCATCTTCGTGTGGCGCAATCCCGAACTCGGCGCCAAGGTCCAGGTCCGCCCCGACGGAATGATCACGACCCCGCTGATCACGGACCTCAAAGCGGTGGGCAAGACTCCGGCGCAGCTCGCGGACGACCTGCGCGTGGCCCTCACCCAGTATATCGAGGACCCGCGGGTCTCGGTGATGGTCGACAGCTTCCAGGGCACGTTCGGCCAGCAGGTCCGCATCGTCGGCGCGACCGAGAAGCCGGCCTCGCTGCCCTACCGCGCCAACATGACCCTGCTCGACGCGATGATCGAGGTCGGCGGCCTCTCCGAATATGCCGCCGGCGACAAGGCGCGCCTCGTCCGCCACGACAAGGCGAGCGGCGAGCAGAAGGAATATGACCTCAAGATCAGCCGCCTCCTGAAGAAGGGCGACACCAGCGCGAACGTGCGGCTGGAGCCGGGCGACGTGATCATCATCCCCGAGAGCATGTTCTGAGCGCACCGAGCCGCCGCCGACCAGCCCCCTGTCAGGACACCAGCCCCGCATGAACGGACTTTACGAACAGGCCCGGATCGCCATCCACCAGGTGTGGAAACGCCGCTGGCTCGCCCTCGCGGCGGCCTGGGCTCTGTGCCTGGTGGGCTGGCTGGCGATCGCGCTGATCCCCAACAGCTACGAGTCGCGCGCCCGCGTCTTCGTCCAGATGCAGTCGCTGCTGCCCAACCAGATCGGCATGAATCCGGCCGAGCGGCAGGGCGACCTGATGCGGGTGAAGCAGACGCTGACCTCGACCGCGAACCTCGAAAAGGTCGTGCGCCGCACCGAGCTCAACCTCCTCGTCGGCAGCGAGCGCGATCTCGCCGCGCAGGTCGAGAAGCTGCGCGACAACATCAAGGTCGTCGCCCAGCAGGACAATCTGTTCGAGATTACCGCGACCGCGAGCGTTTCGGGCTTCTCCAACGCCCAGAATGCCAAGCTCGCACGCGCCGTCGTCCAGAATCTCCTCGACCTGTTCGTCGAGGAGAATCTCGCCGGCGACCGTGACGAGGCGAGCCAGAGCCTCACCTTCCTCGAAGAGGAGCTGCGCCGCCGCGAGCAGGAGCTCGCCCAGGCCGAGCAGCGCCGGGTGGAGTTCGAGCAGAAATTCCTCGGCCTCCTTCCCGGCGAAGGCTCGATCGGCCAGCGCATGTCGCAGACCAGGAACGAGCTCGCCGACATCGACCAGCAGCTGATGCAGGCCCAGGCCTCGCTCGCGGCGCTGCGCGGCCAGCTCAACAGCACGCCCGCGACGCTTCCGGGTGTCGGCGGCGGCAGCGTCAACGGGCCCGCCTCGGCCCAGATCGCCATCCTCGAAGCGCAGCTCTCGCAAGCCGCCGCGCGGGGCTGGACCGACTCGCACCCCGACGTCATCGCCATCCGCGCCCAGATCGACCGGCTGCGGCCCCAGGCCTCGCAGGAACGGCCCGGCGCCGGCGGCATGCCGAACCCGAGCTACGTCTCGCTGCGCTCGCTCGTGGCCGAGAAGGAAGGGCAGGTCCAGGCCGCCTCGGCGCGCAAGGCCCAGCTCATGGCGGACATGAACCAGCTCACCTCCCGGCAGGCCACCGAGCCCGGCGCAGCCGCCGAGCAGGCGCGCCTCAACCGCGACTACGATGTTCTCAAGCGGCAATATGACAGCCTGCTCGAGGACCGCGAGCGCGTCCGCCTCCACAACGACGTCAATTCGAAGACCGACGCGATCAAGTTCCGGGTCATCGATCCGCCGAGCGCGCCGGTCGTGCCGGTGGCACCGAACCGGCCGCTGCTGCTCAGCCTGATCCTGCTGGCGGCGCTCGGCGGCGGCATCGCGGCGGCTTTCGTCCGCGGTCAGCTGCAGACGACCTTCCCGACCCAGAACCGACTCGCCGAGGCCACCGGCCTGCCCGTGCTCGGCTCGATCGGCGAAGTCGAGACGGAAGAGGTCAAGGCGCGGGCCCGCCAGCGGCTCGTCTGGCTCGGCGGCGGGGCAGGGGCCCTGCTGGCGAGCTACGGCCTCCTGATGCTGGTCGAATTCTGGCAGCGCAGCACGGTCTGAGGGAGCAGGGGATGAACAAGCCAGGCGCCCTCAGCAGCGGATCGCTCATCGAGCGGGCGGCGGAGCTTTACGGCTTCGGTTTCCCGGCGGTGACGCCGCTCGTCCTCAACGAGGCGGCCGAAGCCCCGCGTGCCGGCGAAGCCGCCGCCGCGCTTCCGCCCGCCGAGCTCCGGGCGGAACCGAAGCCGCTGCCGCGCCGCACCCTCTCCTCCGGCCCGCGCGCCGAGGTGGACCGCGACAAGCTTCGCGCCGCCGGCTTCATGGATCCCGCCTCGCCGGTCGGTGCGCTCGCGGAGGAGCTGCGCATCGTCAAGCGCCAGCTGCTCGCTACCGCGGCCGCGAGCGCCAAGGCCCACACCATCCTCATCTGCTCGGCGAAGCCGGACGAGGGCAAGACCTTCTGCGCCGTCAACCTCGCTCTGTCGCTGGCCGGCGAGAGGGACGTCGAGGTGCTGCTCGTCGACGCCGATTTTCCGAAGCCGGAGGTGCTCTCGATCCTCGGCATCGAGGCCGAAGCCGGCTTGGTGGACGCGCTCGCCGATCCGGCGATCGACCCGGAGAGCCTCATAGTCCGCACCGACATCGACGGCCTCTCCGTCCTCCCTGCCGGGCGGCAGATGACGGACGTCACCGAATTGCTCGCCTCCGAACGGACCCGCGAGATCATCGCCGGCCTCGCGCGGCCGAACCGCATCATCCTGTTCGATTCGCCGCCCGCCCTCATGGCGTCGCCCGCGACGGTGCTCGCCACCCACGCCGGCCAGCTGCTGATGGTGGTGCGCGCCGACCGGACCACAGAAGCCGACCTGCGCGAGGCGGTCGCGCTGCTGAGCGGCTGCGACAAGGTCAGCCTCCTCCTGAACGGCACCGGCTTCGCAGCCAGCGGGCACCGCTTCGGCAGCTATTATGGATACGGCCAATGACCATTCAGAAACGCCTCGGCCGCCGTACGCTCGGCCTCGCCGCGCTGGCGGGCGCCGCCTTCGCCACGACTGCGTCCGTGCAGGGCGAGCCGCGCACGGACATCCAGCCCTATCTGCAGATCGAGCAGGTCCTGAGCGCCGACTTCAACGAAGGCGACGTGCTCACCTACACCGGCGTCGGCGGCGGCGTGAACGCGACCATCGCGACGCAGCGCGTCACCGGCACGATCAGCTACGACTATCAGCGCCGCATCGCCTGGAACGACAATATCGGTGACGACGATGTTCACACCGGTCTCGCCTCCATCCAGGTCCAGGCGATCCCGAACACCCTCACCGTCGAGGCGGGGGCGATGGCGACGAGGTCGGGCGGCGACCTGCGCTTCCCCGACGCGGGGCTGAGAACGATTGACGACCCGGGCGTGGCCGAGATCTACAGCGCGTTTGCGGGGCCGACTCTCTCGACGCACGCCGGCCCCGTCACCATCGGCGCAAGCTACCGGCTCGGCTACGTCTTCGTCGACGATCACAGCCTGTCCGGAATCGATTTCCCGCCGAACCTGCCCAAGGTCGACATGGACACGAGCAGCGTCGTCCACAACGCCACCGCCAGCGTCGGCATGAGCCCGGGCGAGCTGCCCTTCGGCTGGACCGTCGGCGGCGGCTGGGTCCGGGAAGACACCAACCAGCTCGATTCCCGCTTCGAGGCCAAATATGTCCGCGGCGACGTGGTGGTGCCGGTCGGCTCGACCCTCGCCCTAACCGCCGGGGTCGGCTACGAGGACGGCAGGGGATCGCAGCAGGACATCCTGCGCAATCTGAACGGCACCCCCGTGGTCGGACCGGGCGGCACCCTGTTCCCGGACAAGTCGAAGCCGCGGGTGCTCACCTACGATATCGACGGGCTGATCTGGGATGCCGGCGTGATCTGGCGCCCGGGCCCCCGTACCGAGCTCCAGGCGCGCGTCGGGCGCCGTTTCGGCGGCACGACCTTCGTCGGCTCCTTCCAGCACCGCATCAACCGCGCCTACTCGATCAGCGGCTCCGTCTATGACAGCGTGAGCAGCTTCGGCCAGCTTTTGGTGGCCGATCTCAGCGGTGTACCGCGCAACTTTGATATTCCGCGCCATGGCGTCGGCGGGATCGGCGGGACCGGCGGCTGCGTGTTCGGTACTGATCCGGGCACCGGCACCTGCTTCGACGACTCGCTCCAGTCGATCAACGGCTTCAACTTCCGCAACCGCGGCGCCAACGTCCTGCTCTCCGGCGGCCGCGGCCCCTGGAACTTCGGGGTCGGCGCCGGCTACAGCAACCGCCGCTACTTCACGCCGCCGTCGAGCGACTTCATCCTTCATGGCGTCACCGATCAGAGCTTCAGCCTGAGCGGCAGCGTCGGCCGGGAGCTCAGCCGGACCTCCGGCGTGGACGTCGGCGCCTATGCCGGCTGGTTCGACAGCGGCATCGCCGGTGTCGACGGCAGCTTCAGCACCGGGGTGACCGGCAGCTACTACCAGCGCGTGTTCCACGACCGCCTGCAGGCGAGCCTCACGGCCGGCATCTACAACAGTCAGGCGGACGAATTCGACAGCACCGTCGGATCGGTGTCCTTCGGCCTGAGATACGTGTTCTAAGCGGGGGGACGGAGAAGCCCATGTACACCCAGCATTACGGACTTTCCGGGCGGCCCTTCCAGCTGGCGCCGGACGCGCGCTTCTGGTTCGACAGCCGGACCCACAAGAAGGCAATGGCCTATCTCGGCTACGGCATCGCGCAGGGAGAGGGCTTCATCGTCGTCACCGGCGAGATCGGCGCGGGAAAGTCGACCCTCGTCGCGCACCTCCTCGCTACCATCGACCGCGAGCGCCTCAACGCGATCAGCCTCGTCTCCAGCCAGATTGGCGCCGAGGACATGCTCCGGCTGACCGCGCAGGGCCTCGGCCTCGCCACCGACCGTCTCGAAAAGGCCCAGCTGCTCGACCGCATCGAGCAGCGGCTCTGCGACGAGCAGCGCCGGGGCAAGCGAACCCTCCTCATCGTCGACGAGGCGCAGAACCTGCCCGCCGCCACGCTCGAGGAGCTGCGCCTGCTCTCAAACTTCACCAACGGCGGCCGCTCGCTGATCCAGATCGTGCTCCTCGGCCAGCCCGAATTCCGCGACCGGCTGGCGAGCGACGACGGCCTCGAGCAGCTTCGCCAGCGCATCATCGCCACCCATCATCTCGACGCCATCGGGGCGGACGAGACCGAGGCCTATATCGTCCACCGCCTTGCCGTCGCCGGCTGGCAGGGCCGCCCCGGGTTCGCGCCGGCGGCGTTCGCGGCGCTCCACCGCCACAGCGGGGGCATTCCGCGACGCCTCAACCAGCTCGCCGAGCGCGTGCTCCTCTACGGCGCCGTCGAGGGGCTCGACCGCCTCGATGCCGACGCGGTGGAGGCGGTCGCCCGCGACATGGCCGCCGACCGGCCCCGCCCGGGCGGCGAGCGCGTGCTTCCGCTCCGCTCCGCCGGCAACGACTCCGCGCCCGAGCCGGTGCGCGATCTCGCCATAGAGCGGCGGGTCGCCGCGATCGAGGCCCGCATCGAGGAGCAGGAGGTGGTGATCCGCCGCGTCTTGACGCTGCTCGTCGAGTGGGTCGAGAAGGATGAGCCGGACTATCGCACCAACGCCGCCTGAGCGGCCGTGAAGGGCAGGATCATGCTGAACGCCCTTTCGGTGGACGTCGAGGACTGGTTTCAGGTCGGCGCCTTCGAGAAAGTCATTCCCCGATCCGACTGGGACCGGCTTCCGCGACGCGTCGAGAGTAACGCCGACGCGGTGCTCGCTCTGTTCGACCAGGCGGGCGTCAAGGGCACCTTCTTCACCTTGGGCTGGGTCGCCGAGCGCCACCCGGCGCTGGTCCGCCGCATCGTCGCCGCGGGGCACGAGATCGCCAGCCACGGCTGGGACCATGGCCGCGTCTTCACCATGACGCCGGACGCCTTCCGCGCCGACATCCGCCGCGCTCATGCCGCCATCGCCAATGCCGGCGGGGTCCCCCCGAAAGGGTACCGTGCGCCGAGCTTCTCGATCGACGCGCGCACCCCTTGGGCGCATGCCGTCCTGGCGGAGGAGGGCTATGCCTATTCCTCCAGCGTCGCGCCGATCCGCCACGACCATTATGGCTGGCCCGAGGCCCCGCGCTTCGCCCACCGGCCGCTGCCGGGCTCCGAGTTCATCGAGCTGCCGGTGACGACCGTCGAGCTCGCCGGGCGTCGGCTGGCAGCCGGGGGAGGGGGCTTCTTCCGCCTGCTTCCCTATCGCTTCTCGAGCTGGGCCATCGGCCGCGTCAACCGCGCGGAGCGGAGGCCCGCAGTCTTCTATTTCCACCCGTGGGAGATCGATCCGGGCCAGCCTCGAGTCCCGCAAGCGCCGCTGCGTTCGCGCCTTCGCCATTACAGCCGATTGGCAGGGATGCATCCCAAGCTTCTGAAATTGCTCAAGGCGCATCGTTGGGGGCGAACCGATGACGTCGTCGCCTCCGAACAGGCGAGGCTGGCATGAACGCGCAAACCCCGCTCGTCAGCGTCCGTCGGGCGTGCGAGGCCGACGCCGAGGCGATCCGCGGCTTCGTCGCCTCCCACCCGGAGAGCAGCGTCTTCCATCGCCCGGAATGGTTCGAGGCGGTGGAACGCGGTTGCGGCCAGCGCGCGCACGGCCTGATCGCTGAAAACCCACGCGGAGAGCTGATCGGCTTCCTTCCGCTGACGGAGGTGCGCTCGCCGCTGTTCGGCTCCGCCCTCGTCTCCGCCGGCTTCGGGGTCGGGGGCGGCGTCCTCGGCGCCGGGACCGACGCGCTCGCGCAGGCCGCCTGGGAGCTGAGCCGACAGCGCGGCTGCGCCAGCGTCGAATTGCGGGGAGGGGCCCTCCCCACCGGGTGGGCGCGCAGCGAAGGCGTCTACGCCAACTTCGCGCGCAACCTTCCCGATACCGACGAGGCGATCCTCGGCTCCATTCCGCGCAAGCAGCGGGCGGAGGTTCGCCGCGCCTTCGGTTTCGATCTCGATCTTAGCGTCGGCCGCGGCCTTGCCGGCCACTTCCGCGTCTACTCGGAGAGCGTGCGCAATCTCGGCACGCCCGTCTTCCCCGGAACGCTCTTCGCGGCCATGCTCGAGACGTTCGGCGACGATGCGGACATCCTGACGGTCAGCCGCGCGGGACGCCCGCTGGCGAGCGTCCTCACCCTCTACCACCACGGCACCGCTTATCCCTATTGGGGCGGCGGCATCGCCGAGGCGCGTCGCTGGCGAGCAAACGATCTCCTCTATTACGAGCTGATGCGGCACGCGCTGCGCCGCGGCTGCACCCGCTTCGATTTCGGCCGGTCGAAGCTCGGCAGCGGCGCCTTTGCCTTCAAGAAGAATTGGGGATTCGCTCCGCAACCCCTTGTTTATGCCGTGAAGGGCGATGTGCGGGAGATGAATCCGGCGAGCCCGCGCTACCGGTTCCAGACCGCCGCCTGGAAGCGCCTGCCGCTCTGGCTCGCCAACCGCATTGGCCCGCCGATCGCGCGGGGGCTCGGCTGATGGCGGAGATCCTCTTCCTCGCCCACCGCATCCCGTTCCCGCCCGATCGGGGCGACAAGATCCGGTCGTGGCACATCCTCAAGTACCTTGCGGGGCTCGCCCGGGTCCACCTCGCCTGCTTCGCCGACGATGAGGTGGACGCTACCCATCTTTCCGCCCTGCGCGAGGCGCTCGGCGGCCGCCTCGGCGAGGCCCATGTCGAGGTCCGCCGCACCGGCAAGGCCGTGGCAGGGGCGCGGGCGATGCTCGAAGGGAAGCCGGTTTCCCTCACCCTCTTCGACAGCCCCGCAATGCGGCGGTTCGTCGAACGCGTCCTGACGCGGCCCGAAGTCGGGACCGCGTTCGTCTTCTCCGGCCAGATGGCGCAGTTCGTCCCCGACGGCGCGCGGCAACGCCTGGTGATGGACTTCGTAGACATGGATTCCGCCAAGTTCGCCGCTTACGCCGAGCAGGGCGGCCCCTTTGCCGCGGTGCACCGGCGCGAGGCCAAGAAGCTGTTCGACTTCGAGCGCTCCGTCGCCGCCCGCGCCGGCACCAGCCTCTTCGTCAGCGTGGCCGAGGCGGCGCTCTTCCGGGGCGCGGCGAAGCTCCCCGGCGCCGACATCCGCGCGCTGCACAACGGGGTCGATCTCGCCTTCTACGATCCTGCCGCCGTGACGCCGGTACAGGCGCCCCATCCGCTGATCGTCTTCACCGGTCAGATGGACTATGCGCCCAATGTCGACGCGGTGACGTCGTTCGCCGCCGAGGTCCTTCCGCGCATCCCGACGGCCACCTTCGCCATCGTCGGCCGCAATCCGGCCGAGGCGGTGAAGCGCCTCTCCGGAGATCGCGTCATCGTCACAGGGGCGGTGCCGGACGTCCGGGGCTGGATCGCCGCCGCCGACGTCGTGGCGGCGCCGCTTCGCATCGCCCGCGGGGTCCAGAACAAGGTGCTTGAGGCGATGGCGATGGCCCGGCCCGTCGTCGCCTCGCCCGCGGCCTTTGAAGGCATCGATGCGGAGCCGGGACGGGACTTGGTCGTCGCCGAAGGCCCGGATGCGCAAGCCACGGCCATTTCCCGCCTGCTCGACGACCGCCGGGCGGCGGACGCTCTGGGCCGCGCGGCGCGCCGCCGGGTCGAGGACGGCTACCAGTGGGATGCGAGTCTCGCGCCGCTCGCGGGGATCCTCGGCATGGACGAGAGGCAGGCGGCGGCATGACGGCGGTTCTTCCCATCGAAAAGGCCCGCACCGCGAGCGGGGAAGGCTGGCGCGTCCATCTTGCCGCCCTTGGTGCGGCAGTGGCGGCGATCCTGGTCCTCTTCCACCGCGACGCCGCCGACATGGCGGCGATCTGGTGGAACAGCTCGACCTTCAACCATTGCCTCCTAATCCCGCCGATCATCGCCTGGCTGGTCTGGCAGCGCCTGCCCGAGCTGCGTCAGCTCGCGCCCGCCGCATGGTGGCCGGGCCTCCTCCCCGTTGCTGCCGGTGCGGGCGCCTGGCTGCTCGGCGACGCGGGGGGCGTCGCCCTCGTGCGCCATTTCGGCCTGATCCTGATCCTCCAGGGGAGCGTGATCGCCTGCCTTGGCCGGGACGTGTCGCGCGGCCTTGCATTTCCCATCTTCTACGCCTTTTTCCTCTTGCCCGCGGGCGAGGAGCTGGTGCCGCCGATGCAGACCATCACGGCCAGGATGAGCATGGCGCTCCTCGGCGCCTCCGGAGTCCCAGCCCATATCGAAGGCGTCTTCATCACCACGCCGACCGGCTATTTCGAGGTCGCCGAAGCCTGCTCCGGGGTGAAGTTCCTGGTCGCCATGGCAGCCTACGGCGCCCTCGTCGCCAACGTCTGCTTCCGCTCCTGGCCGCGGCGCGCTGTGTTCATGGCCGCGGCCGTCGTCATCCCGATCCTCGCCAACGGCGTCCGCGCCTGGGGGACGATCTTCATCGCCTATCTCACCGACAACGAATTCGCCGTCGGCTTTGACCATATCGTCTACGGCTGGGTCTTCTTCGCCATCGTAATCGCCCTCATCATGGCGGCGGGCTGGCCCTTCTTCGACCGCAAGGTCACCGATCCGTGGTTCGATCCGCAGCGTCTGCAGCCCCCGGGCGCGGCCGGGGGCGCCACGCCGCGCCTTCTCCGCACCGCGGCCTCCGCGGTCGCGCTCGCCGCCTTGCCGCCGCTCTGGTCCGGGACCGTCGCCGCTGCCGCCACGGCGCCGGCGCCGGCCGACATCCGCCTTCCGACCGTCGCGGGCTGGCAGCGCGTGCCGGGGGACACGGGCCGCTATTGGGAGCCGCACTTCGCGGGCGCGGACGTGGTCCGCATGGGCCGCTACCGCAATGCCGCGGGCGGGGAGGTAGACCTCGCCATCGCCGTCTTCGCCCGTCAGGAGGAGGGGAGGGAGCTGGTCGGCTTCGGGCAGGGCGCGGTCGAGCCGGACGGCGCCTGGGCATGGACCGCCGATGCACCCTCGCCGCCGCGCGGCAAGGCGGAGCGGATCGTCTCTCACGGGGAGGTTCGAGAGGTGGTGAGCTTCTACCGGGTGGGCGAGATCGTCACCGGCAGCCCGGCGGCGGTGAAGCTCGAGACGGTGAAGACACGGCTCCTCGGCGGGCCCCAGCGCGCGGTCGCGGTGCTGGTCGCGTCGCCGGAGCCCGCGGAGGGAACTCCCGCGCGCACGATCATCGACGGCTTCCTGAAGGCGCTCGGCCCAATCGAACCGCTTGCCGACGAGGCTGCCGGCCTGCCACAGGCGCGCTGATGTGCGGCATAGCGGGCATTTTCCACCCGGACGTTCCCAAGCCGGTCGACCAGCATCGCGTTCGTGCGATGACCGACGTGCTCGCCCATCGCGGCCCGGACGGCAGCGGGGTCTGGACCGCGCCGGGCGTCGGATTCGGCCATCGCCGCCTCTCGATCATCGACCTTGAGGGCGGGGTCCAGCCGATGCTGTCAGCCGACCATCGCGTGGCGATCACGTTCAACGGCGAGATCTACAATTTCCGTGAGGTGAGGGCCGAGCTCGAGAGCCTCGGCCACGCCTTTCTCACCCATTCCGACACAGAAGTAATCCTGGCGGCGTGGCGGCAGTGGGGGCCGGGCTGTCTCGCCCGTCTAAACGGCATGTTCGCCTTCGCCATCTACGATGGCGACGAGGACGCCCTCTTCCTTGCCCGCGACCGCCTGGGCGTGAAGCCGCTCCATTTCGCCACGCTTCCCGACGGCGCCCTCGTCTTCGCCTCCGAGCTCAAGGGCCTCCTCGCCCACCCCTTGCTCCGCCGCAGCCCGAGCCCGCAAGCGGTCGAAGACTATCTCGCCTTTGGCTATATCCCCGACGATGCCTGCATAGTCGAAGGCGTCCGCAAGCTCGCCGCCGGGCATTACCTGCTCGTCCGCCGTGGCGATCCGCTACCGGCGCCGGTTCAATGGTGGGACGTGGACTTCTCGACCCCCTCCCGCGCCTCCGCCGGGGCGCTTGAGGAGGAGCTGGAGGAGCGGCTTCGCAATGCCGTCCGCTCCCGCATGGTCTCCGACGTGCCGCTGGGCGCCTTCCTTTCCGGCGGGGTGGACAGCTCGGCCGTGGTCGCCTTCATGGCCGAGGCGAGCCGGTCGGCGGTCGAGACCTGCTCGATCGGCTTCGACCGCGCCGACCACGACGAGACACGCTATGCCGCCATGGTGTCGGAGCGGTTCGCAACGCAGCACCGCACACGCACGGTCGCTGCCGACGATTTCTCCCTGATCGACACATTGGTCGATGCGTTCGACGAGCCTTTCGCCGACGCCTCGGCGATCGGCACCTACCGGGTTTCCGAGCTGGCGCGGGAGAAGGTGACGGTGGCGCTCTCCGGCGACGGCGCGGACGAGGCTTTCGCGGGTTACCGGCGCTACCGTTTCTTCGCCGCCGAGGAGCGGGTGCGGCGGTTCCTGCCTGGGCCGCTGCGCGGAGCCGCCGGCGCGCTCGGGGTCCTCTACCCGAAGCTTGACTGGGCTCCCCAGTTCCTGCGCGCCAAGACGACGCTGCAGGCGGTCGGCCGTCCCGGCGCCGAAGCCTATGCCGACGCGGTCGGCGTCACCCCGCCGCTTTTGCGCTCAACCCTTTACCGTCCCGAGTTCACGCAAATTCTCCATGGCCACCGCGCCGAGAATCGCTATGTCGCGGCGATGGAGTCCGCGCCCGCCGCCGACCCGCTCTCCCGCGCGCAATATGCCGACCTCAAGATCTGGCTCCCCGGCGACATCCTGACCAAGGTCGACCGCACCAGCATGGCGGTAAGCCTCGAGGCGCGCGAGCCGCTGCTCGACTATCGGCTGGTCGAGCTCGCCGCGCGCCTTCCGCCGAAGCTTCGCCTGCGCGGGGGATCGGGCAAGTGGCTGATGAAGCAGGTCCTGCGCCGCCGCCTGCCCGCCGAGATCCTCGACCGGCGCAAGATGGGCTTTGTAACGCCGATCTCCGCCTGGTTCCGCGGACCGCTGGCGGGCGAGGCCGACGCGATCGCCCGCAGCCCCGCTTTGGCCGAGCTCGGCTGGTTCGACCTCGCGGCGGTGGCGAAGGTCGCCGCCGCGCACCGCTCCGGCCGCTCCGACCACGGGCGCCTGCTGTGGCAGCTGATGATGCTCGACCGCTCGCTTCAGCGGCTGTTCGGCTTCGGCGCGTCGTCGGGATACAGCGCCTCGGCGAAATAGAGCCCGCCCGGCGGCGCATTGAAGCCGAGTGCCGCCCGGTCCCGCGCCTCCAGCGCCGCCCGCAGGTCCCCCGCACTCCATTTGCCCCGTCCGACCAGCTCCAGGCATCCGACCATCGAGCGCACCTGGTGGTGGAGGAAGGAGCGGGCGGCAGCCTCCACCTCGATTGTGTCGTCCGAACGGCGCACGTCGAGCCGGTCGAGGGTCTTCACCGGGCTCTCGGACTGGCACTGGGCGGAGCGGAAGGTGGTGAAGTCATGGCGTCCGACGAGCGCCTGCGCCGCGTCGTGCATCGCGGCGGCGTCCAGCGGCACCTTCACCCGCCAGGCGCGTCCCGCGTCCAGCGCCAGCGGCGCCCGCCGGTTGACGATCCGATAGACGTAGCGCCGGCCGACGCAGCTGAACCGCGCATGCCAGTCGTCCGCCACCGTCTCGGCGCGAAGGATCGCGACCGGCAGCGGCCGCAGCCGCGCGTTGAGGCCCTCGGCGAGGCGGTACGGGGTAATGTCCCGCGCCACGTCCACGTGCGCCGCCATGGCGAGGGCGTGGACCCCGGCGTCCGTCCGGCCGGCGGCATGGACCGCCGCCGCCTCCCCGGTAATCGCCGTCACCGCCTCCTCGATCGCCTGCTGCACCGACGGCCCGTGCTCCTGCCGCTGCCAGCCCATGAACCGGCCGCCGTCATATTCGACCGTCAGGCGAAAGCGCGTCACCCCAGCCTCACCCCGGTCGGGATGCGGAAGCCGCGCAGCAGCTCGCCGGTCGTCATCACGCCGCGTCCCGCCCGCTGGACCAGGGTGGGCACGATCGAACCCGCGCCGCAGGCGATCGCGAGGTCGTGGTCGAGCACCGTTCCGGGCTCGCCGGACAGCTCCGCCACCTCGGCGAAGTGCACCTTGATCCGCTCGCCCTCGAACTCGAAGAACGCACCGGGAGCGGGGCTGAAGGCACGCACCTGCCGCTCGACCTCCACGGCCGGCCGCGTGAAGTCGAGCCGCGCCTCGTGCTTCTCGATCTTGGGCGCGTAAGTGACGCCTTCCTCCGGCTGCGGTAACGGCTCGGTTTCGCCCAGCCGCTCCAGCACCTCGGCCATCAGCGCTCCGCCAATCTGCGCCAGCTCCGCCGTCAGCTCCCCCGCCGTCTTGCGCTCCACCCAGGTCTCGCGCACCGCCAGCATCGGGCCGGTGTCGAGCCCGCGTTCCATCTGCATGATGGTGACGCCGGTCGTCCCGTCGCCGGCGAGGATCGCGCGCTGGATGGGGGCCGCACCCCGCCATCGCGGCAGCAGCGAGGCGTGGACGTTGAGGCAGCCGTGCCGCGGCGCTTCCAGTACCGGCTGCGGCAGAATGAGGCCGTAGGCGGCAACCACCGCCGCATCGAGATCGAGCGCGCGGAACGCCGCCTGCGCCTCCGCATCGCGCAGCGTCACCGGCGTGCGCACCGCGATCCCCGCCGCCCCGGCGCGCTGCTGGACGGGGGAGGGGCGGGGCGCCTTGCCGCGTCCCGCCGGCCGCGGCGGCTGCGAATAGACCGCCGCAACCTCATGCCCCGCCGCGAGCAGCGCCTCCAGCGTCGGCACCGCGAAATCCGGGGTTCCCATGAAGGCGATGCGCATGGCGTCTGCTTAGCCGCAGGGCGCGGCTTGGCAAGGAGGCCTCCCACCCCCTACCTAGCGCACATGGCCTCTCCCGAGATCGACGCGCTGACCCAGGCGCTCTCGCGCCTCCCCGGGCTCGGGCCGCGCTCGGCGCGCCGTGCGGTGCTCCATCTCCTCAAGAAGCGCGAGGCGGCGCTGACGCCTTTGCTGCGCGCGCTCGAGCGGGTGAACGAGCGCCTGTCGGTCTGCTCGAACTGCGGCAACGTCGACACGTCGGACCCGTGCGCCGTCTGCACCGACGCCCGCCGCGACGACCGGCTGCTCTGCGTGGTCGAGGAAGTGTCGGACCTCTGGGCGCTCGACCGCTCCCGCCTCTTCCCGGGCCGCTTCCATGTCCTCGGCGGCCGCCTCTCGGCGCTTGAGGGGGTGCGGCCCGAGGACCTGTCGATCGACCGGTTGATCGGCCGCGTCGCGCGCGGCGGCATCGACGAGGTCGTTCTCGCCATGAACGCGACGCTCGAGGGCCAGACCACCGCCCATTACCTCGCCGAGCGACTGGAGACCTTCCCAGTCCGCATCACCCAGCTCGCCCACGGCCTCCCCGTCGGCGGCGAGCTCGACTATCTCGACGAAGGCACCCTCGCCCAGGCGCTGCGCGCAAGGCGGCCTGTCTCCTAATCCTCCCCTGCATCCGCAGGGGAGGGGGACCGCGCGAAGCGCGGTGGAGGGGCGGCGCAAAGCGCCGGGATTGCTTGATTTCGCGCGTTCCGGCCCCTATTTTTCCCCCATGGCCATCCGCCCCATCATCGAGGTTCCGGACCCCGTTCTCCGGCAGAAATCGACGCCGGTCGAAGATATCACGCCGGAGATCCGCACGCTGATCGACGACATGTTCGAGACCATGTACGCCGCCCCCGGGATCGGCCTCGCGGCGATCCAGGTCGGTGTGCCCAAGCGCATTCTCGTCATCGACCTGCAGGAGCCGGACGAGGAGGGGGGCGAGCCCGTCCGCCGCCCGATGGTGTTCATCAACCCGGAGATCCTCACCGCGTCCGACCGGTGCGAGCCCTACCAG
>DASVVY010000051.1:0-7198 GCA_036386335.1 Allosphingosinicella sp.
CGCGCGCGCATGTCGGCCACCTTGGGGGCCACCAGCTCCGGCGGGTCGCCGTGCGTGACGTACGCGTCGCACCGCCGCGCGATGAGCTGCTTCGCCGTCTCGCTCTCGCCGCCCGCGTAGATCGTGGGGCGCTTCGGCGGCTTGGGCGCGAGCACGGTCTCGTTCACCGTGTAGTACTTCCCGCTGAAGCTGAAGCGCTCGTCGCGCCACGCGCCGTCCACCACCTCCAGCCACTCCGCGGTGCGCGCGTAGCGGTCGTCGTGCTGGTCGAAGGTCACGCCGTAGCGCCGCGCCTCGTCGGCCCACCAGCTCGACACCACGTTGAGCGAGAGCCGCCCGCCGGCGATGTGGTCGAGGTTCGCCGCGTGCTTGGCGAAGATGGCCGGCGAGTGGAAGGTGGGCCGCACCGCCACCATCAGCTCGAGCCGCTCCGTCACCGCCGCCAGCGCCGCCGCGGTCGACCAGGCGTCGAGCGCCGGCTCCTCGATCCCCTTGATGTCGTTGAGGTTCAATTCGGCGATGAGGCTCAGGTCCCAGCCCGTCTCCTCGCTCCTCAGGGTCAGGCGGCGGACATAGTCCCAGCTCGCCTCCATCCCCTCGTCCTCGACGTTGCGCAGCCAGCCGCCGAAGACCGGCATCCAATATCCAAACCTCATCTCGTTCCTTTTCCAGCAAGCCGCGCCTTCAGATAATCGACGAGCCGGTCGTGCGGGTCCCAGCCGAGGACTTCGAGCGGCCTGGCGACGAAGTTGGAGAGCGCGTTGATGTCGTAGAAGAGCGGTGTCCCGTCGCGGTCGTCGACCAGATACTCGACCCCGCCGACGTCGAGCCCCGCCGCCTGTGCGATCCGCTCCGCCGCTGCCACGATCTCGGCCGGCGGAGTCACCGCGCTCATCCGCACCGCCGCGCGGCCCGGCGCCGCGATGCAGGCGTCGGCGGGGCAGAGGTCGAAGCTGTCGCCGCCCGTCTCGACCTCGATCGCATAGAGGAAGCGCCCGCCCAGCGTCTCGACACGCGTGATCGCACCGCCCCGTGCCGGGGCATATTCCTGGACGAGGAGGACGTTGTCGACGCTGTGCGGCAGCGAGCCCTCCGCCGCCGCCGCAGCGAGCGCCGCAGGATCGTCGTAGCGGATGATGCCGGCGCCCGCGCCGCCGACGTCGGCCTTGACCAGCAGCGGGTAACGAAGCCCCTCGGCCGCCGCCGGGATGTCCCGCGCCCGGTGCACCACCCGCGTGGCCGGGGCGGCGAGGCCGAGGCGGGCGATCAGCGACAGCTGCCGCGCCTTGGAGGCGTCGAGGGCGAGCACCTCCGGCCCGTTCACCACCTCGGCGCCATTGGCCGCCCAGTGCGCGAGCAGCGCCTGCGCATAAAAGATCCCGTGCTCCGCCTCGCGCAGGAAGCCCGACATCGCGACGCGGCTGAAGACGAGGGGCGCCGGCACTTCGGCGGAAGCCGGATCGAAGCGGTGGTCGGAGAGCCCGATCCTCGCGCACGACAGCCCATGCCGCTCCAGCGCCGCGAACAGCGGCTCGAACCAGCTCGGATGCTCGTAGAGCACGGCGATGTCGGGGGTCATCGAAACGGGTCTTCTCGCGGCAGGCGGATGCGGGAACGCGGTCGGGCGCTATGCGATCCAGAGCCGCAGCACGTAGGCGACCGCGCCGACGCTCGCCACCCCCGCCGCCCACAGCCCGATGAACCAGGCGAGCCGCCGCGCCACCTCAGTGGTAGCCTTCCTCGCCCACCTTGCCTCGGAACACCCAATAGGACCAGGCGGTGTAGGCGAGGATCAGCGGGATGAGGACGAGCGCGCCGACCAGCATGAAGAGCTGGCTCGAATGCGGCGCGGCGGCCTGCCAGATGGTGACTCGGCCCGGGATCACGTCGGGCCAGATCGAGACGGCGAGGCCGGCGAGGGTGAGGCCGAACAGGGCCAAGCTCAGCAGGAACGGCAGCCAGTCCTTGCGGCCCGAAAGGCTCCGCCACAGCGCGAAAGCGGCCGTGCCGACCAGCAGCGGCATCGGGACGGCGACGATCAGGCCCGGCCACTGGAACCAGCGCTCGTGATATTTGGCCTCGAGGAACGGGGTGTAGAGACTGACGGCGCCGATCGCCGCGAGCAGCGCGGGTGTCAGGACCAGCGCGTAGCGGCGCGCGGCGACGTGGAGCCGCCCGTCGGTCTTCCACACCAGCCAGGTGGCGCCGAGCAGGGCATAGCCGACGACGAGGCTGGCGCCGGTCAGCAGGCTGAACGGGCTCACCCAGTCCCACCAGCCGCCGGCATAGGCGCGGCCCTCCACCTCGATCCCCTGGAGCAGCGCGCCGAGCGTCACGCCCTGCGCGAAGGTGGCGACCAGCGAGCCGGCGAAGAAGCCGACGTCCCAGACCTTGCGGTGGCCCGCATCGCGCCAGCGGAATTCGAAGGCGACGCCGCGGAAGATCAGGCCCAGCAGCATCGCGATCAACGGCGCGTAGAGCGCGGGCAGGATGATCGCATAAGCGAGCGGAAAGGCGGCCAGCAGGCCGCCGCCGCCCAGCACCAGCCAGGTCTCGTTCCCGTCCCACACCGGCGCGATCGCGTTCATCGCCTGGTCCCGCTCCTTGCCCACCGGGAACAGCGGGAAGAGGATGCCGATGCCGAGATCGAACCCGTCCATCACCACGTAAGCGGCGACCGCAAAGGCGATCAGGAACGCCCAGACGATCGTGAGGTCGATCATGTTTGCGTCCTTCGAGACGGGGCCTTCGCCGGGCTCCGTCCCCTCCTCAGGATGAGCGGATCTGGTGAGATCACGTATCCTCCTCCCGCTCATCCTGAGGAGCCGGTGAGCCCCGTCGAACCGGCGTCTCGAAGGACGCCTCCTCGCTTCTGTCCGGCCGCGGATCGGCGCCCCGCCGGCGCATCGAGGGCGACGGGGTGATGCCCGCCGTGCGGATCGGCGCGCGCGCCTCCTCCGGCTCGCCCGCGTGCGGCGGGTGGGCCATCAGCCGCAGGATATAGACCGTCCCCGCCGCGAACACGGTGAAGTAGACGAGGACGAAGGCGATCAGCGATCCCGTCACCCCCGCCGCCGCGATCGGCGAGACCGCCTCCCTGGTCCTGAGCAGGCCGTAGATCACCCACGGCTGGCGCCCGACCTCGGTCGTGACCCAGCCGCAGATCACCGCCACGAACCCGCTCGGCCCCATCACCAGCGCGAAACGGTGCAGCCACGTCCAGTCGTAGAGGCGCCGCCGGGCTCGAGCGAGCAGGCTCCACAGGCCGAGCCCGAACATCAGCAAGCCCAGCCCCACCATCGCGCGGAACGTCCAGAAGACGATCTCCGCCGGCGGGCGCTCGTCCTTCGGCACGCTCTTCAGCCCCTCGAGCGGCGCGTCGGGATGGTGCTTGAGGATCAGCGAGGAGAGCTTGGGGATCTCGAGCAGGACGTGGGTCTTCTCCGCCTCCCGGTCCGGCATGCCGATCAGGATCAGCGGCGCGCCGTCCGGATAGGAGTCGAAATGCCCCTCCATCGCCATCACCTTGGCCGGCTGGTGCTCGAGCGTGTTCAGGCCGTGCAGGTCGCCGACGAAGATCTGCACCGGGGCCACCAAAGCGGCCATCCACATCGCCATCGAGAAGCTCTTGCGGACGGCGGGATTGTCGCGGCCCCGGAGCAGGTGCCACGCGCCGACGCCGCCTACCGCCAGCGCGGTCGTGAGATAGGCGGCGATCACCGTGTGCACGAGCCGGTAGGGGAAGCTCGGGTTGAAGATGATGTCGAGCCAGCTCCCCGCCGGTACGAACTGGCCTTGCCCGTTCATCGCCCAGCCGGTCGGCGTCTGCATCCAACTGTTCACCGACAGGATCCAGAAGGCGGAGATCGCCGTCCCCACCGCCACCATGCAGGTCGCGAGGAAGTGGAGCTTCTTGCCCACCCGCTCGAGCCCGAACAGCATCACGCCGAGGAACCCCGCCTCCAGGAAGAAGGCGGTCAGCACCTCGTAAGCCATGAGCGGCCCGACGATCGGCCCCGCTTTGTCGGAGAAGACCGACCAGTTGGTGCCGAACTGGTAGGACATGACGATGCCCGAGACGACGCCCATCGCGAACACGATCGCGAAGATCTTCAGCCAATAGCGGAAGAGGGTGAGGTACACCTCCTTTCCCGTCTTCAGCCAGAGACCCTCGAGCACCGCGAGGTAGCTCGCCAGGCCGATCGAGAAGGACGGGAAAATGAAGTGGAACGAGACGGTGAACGCGAATTGCAGTCGCGCAAGGATGAGGGCGGTGTCCGCGTCGGCCACGCGCTTCCTCTAGGGCAGGCGCACGCGAGTGGCGAGCACGATCAATCGTGCTTTTTCAGCGGCTTGACTTGCAGCCCCTGCACGTGCCGCCTAGGCGCCGCGCATGACAAACTACGCCCGCCTCGATCGCCGCACCTTCCTCCTGACCTCCGCCGCCTTCGGCCTCGCCGGCTGCGCGACCACCGCCGTCCCGGGCGCTGCCGGCGGACGCGACGCGAAACTCGACGCCCTGCTCACCCGCTGGTTCGAGGAGGATCTTGGCGACGACCCGGAATTCGCCACCAATCTCGGCCTCGACACCGGCGCGCGGGCGGCGCTTCGCGCGCAGCTCGCCGACGAGACCGCCGCCCATGGCGCGGCCGAGCGGGCGGAGGCGAAGCGGCGCCATGCCGAGCTCCAGGCCTTCGGCCGCGGCGGCCTCTCGGAGGCGGGGCAGCTCAATTACGACGTCGCGGAATTCCGCCAGTCGGTCCAGGCTCAGGGCGCCGACTTCCCCTTCGGCGAGATCGGCGGCCGCCCGGCGCCCTATGTGCTGAGCCAGCTCGGCGGCGCTTATTATTCGGTGCCGGACTTCCTTGATTCCACCCACCCGGTCGAGAGCAAGGCGGACGCGGACGGTTACGTGTCGAGGCTCGAGGACTTCGCCCGAAACCTCGAGGCGGAAACCGAGCGGCTCCGCTCGGACGCGGCGATGGGCGTGATCCCGCCCGATTTCGTCGTCGACAAGACGATCGCCAACCTGCGCGCGCTACGCAGCACCCCGGCCGCCGAGACGACCCTCGTCCAGTCGATCGACCGGCGCAGCCACGAGAAGGGCCTCGGCGACTATTCCCGCCCCGCCACCCGCCTCGTCTCCGGCCCGATCGCCCAGGCGCTCGACCGGCAGATCGCCGCCCTCGAGGCGGTCCGCCCCCGCGCCGCCCACGATGCCGGCGTGTGGCGCCTGCCCGACGGCGAGGCCTTCTACCGCTACGGCCTGCGCTTCAACACGACCACCGACTACACGCCCGACGAGATCCACCGCATCGGCCTCGACCAGGTGCGCGATCTCCATGCCCGCATTGACGCTTTGCTTCGCGCGCAAGGCTATACGAAGGGCAGCGTCGGCGAGCGTCTCAACGCCATCAACAAGGAAGAGCGCTTCCTATTCCCCAACACCGACCCCGGCCGCGCCGAGTTGCTCGCCATGCTCAACCGGCAGGTGGCGGAGATCGCCCCCCGCCTCCCCCGCGTCTTCGCCACCCTTCCCAAGGCCGCGCTCGAGATCCGGCGCGTGCCGGAGACGATCGAGGCCGGCGCGCCCGGCGGCTATTACCAGGGCGCCTCGCTCGACGGCTCCCGCCCCGGCGCTTACTACATCAACCTCAAGGACACCCACGAATGGCCGAAGAACGGCCTTCCCACCCTCACCTATCACGAGGGCATTCCCGGCCATCATTTCCAGATCAGCGTCTCGCGCGAGGCCGGCGAGCTGCCGCTCTACCGCCGCACGCGGGGCTTCGCCGCCTATAACGAAGGCTGGGCGCTCTACGCGGAGCGGGTGGCGGACGAGCTCGGCGTCTACGAGAACGACCCGTTCGGCCGCATCGGCTTCCTCCAGTCGTACCTGTTCCGCGCCACGCGGCTGGTCGTCGACACAGGCATGCACGCCAAGCGCTGGAGCCGCGAGCAGGCGATACGCTGGATGGTCGACAACGCCGCCGAGCCGGAGGGTTCCGCCGTCCGCGAGATCGAGCGCTACGTCGTCTGGCCGGGCCAGGCCTGCGCCTACAAGCTCGGCGAGACGGTGATCAGCCGCCTGCGCGCCGAAGCCGAGGCGCGCCCAGGCTTCGACATCCGCCGCTTCCACGACGCGGTCCTCCTCGGCGGCTCGCTGCCGCTGACGGTGCTGGAGCGACGGGTGAAAGCCGAGATGGCGTAAACCAATCCTCCCCTCGATTTCGAGGGGAGGGGGACCACCCGCAGGGTGGTGGAGGGGCGGCGGAGGCGAAGCCGGAGCCGTTTCCTCGCTTCGCTCGGCCCCTCCACCGCGCTGCGCGCGGTCCCCCTCCCCTGTAAAGGCAGGGGAGGATCGATATTCGGAACCTCCCCCTCCCCTGCGGTTTGATGGGGCATCCCATCCCCCATTCCGCAGGAACAATGATCTACGTTAGCATGACGACGACGGCGGCTGCGCGATGTGCGGCATAGCCGGTGAGGTCCGTTTCGACGGCGGCATAGCCGACGCCGCCGCCGTCGCTTCGATGATGCGCAGCCAGGTGCGCCGCGGGCCCGACTCCTGCGGCCAGCTGATGCGCGGCCGCGTCGGCCTCGGCCACCAGCGCCTCAAGATCATCGACCTGTCGCAGCGCTCCGCGCAGCCGATGGTCGATCCCGAACTCGGCCTCGACCTCGTCTTCAACGGCTGCATCTACAATTACGAGGCGCTGCGCGAGGCGCTGCGGGACCTCGGCTACCGCTTCTTCTCAGGCGGCGACACCGAGGTCATCCTCAAGGCCTGGCACGCCTGGGGCCCAGCCTGCGTCGAGCGTTTCAAGGGCATGTTCGCCTTCGCGATCCACGAGCGGGAGAGCGGCCGCGTCGCCATCGCCCGCGACCGCTTCGGCATCAAGCCGCTCTATTATTCCGAAGCGCCGGGGCGCCTGCGCTTCTCCTCGACGCTCCCGGGTATCGTCGCGGCGGGCGACGTCGACACCTCGGTCGACGCGCAAGCCCTCCAATTCTACATGAGCTGGCACGCGGTGGTGCCGCCGCCGTGGACGATCCTGAAAGGCGTCCGCAAGCTCCCGCCCGCCACCATCCGCGTCTACGAGGAGGACGGCAGCTACGCCGACACCTCCTATTGGGACCCGCCGTTCGGCCAGCATGGCGACGACACCGGCCGCAGCGCCGCGCAGTGGCAGGAACT
>DASVVY010000052.1:0-8513 GCA_036386335.1 Allosphingosinicella sp.
CATCGGCATCACCGGCGGCGGCAACGGCAAGCATATGGTCTACCTTTCCGGCGTCACCGACCACCATGTTCGCGACGAGGACATGGTCGACCACATCGTCCGCCTCGTCGAAACCAAGGCCGCCGAGATCGAGGCGGCGTCGCTCGCCTTGTCCGACGCGGCGGAATAGCGGAAATGAGCGAAGACAGGCTGGCCCTCATCCTGGCCAGGCAGAAGCAGGCCCATGACCAGCGGACGGCAGCGTTGGAAGATAAACGTCGCCGGGAGCTGGAGAAGGACAGGCGCGTGCAGCAGCTTCTGGAGACGTGGAACGCGAGGCAGGGTTCGTTGAAAGCGGTGATTGCGGAGCTGAATGGCGCAATGCGGGCTAACGGGGTGACGTTGAGATATCAGGAACAAACGTCGCTGGTTGGAGCTCGCCACTCCGCCGAGATTGGTTATGTCGAGCCGCACGAATATATAGCAACGGGGCTGTCTCTGCGCCTGTTTGCCAGTGCGCGCGGCCTATTGACGATCACCATCGTCGGAATGGGGCGGCCGATCAAGAACGATCAGATGAAACTCACGGATTTCAGCGAGGAAGTGCAGCGGACTTGGCTGCTCGACTTCCTGGAAGCCACTGCCGAGGCGGAGACTGAACGGAAGTGAGCGCCCACTGCTGCCACGATAAGGGTAACGAGCTCGAACGGATCGCGCTGCACAAGGATATCCGGCGCGTGCTCGTCGTGGTGATGATGCTGAACCTGATGATGTTCGTGCTTGAATTCGGCGCCGGCGTCATCGCCGATTCGGCCGCCCTGATGGCGGACAGCGTCGACATGCTCGGCGACGGCCTCGTCTACGGGATCAGCCTCTATGCGCTCAACCGGAGCCTCAGGTGGCGCGCCGGAATGGCCCTCGCCAAGGCGGGGTTCATCCTCGCCCTCGGGCTCGGCGTGGTCGGGGAGATCGTCGTCAAGATCATCTGGGGCCACCCGCCCGCCTCCGGCATCATGCTGATCTTCGGAGGCATGGCTCTTGTCGCCAATCTCAGTTGCGTCGGCCTGCTCTGGCCCTATCGGCGCCACGACGTGAACTTGTCGAGCACCTTCGAATGCTCGCGCAACGACGTCCTCGCCAATGTCGGTGTGCTCGCCGCGGCGGGGCTGGTCTCCGCGACGTCGTCGCCTTGGCCGGACGTTGCCATCGCCGCCGCAATCGCCTTCCTCTTCTTCCGCTCGGCGCTGCGGGTGATGCGCGAAGCCTGGCCGCAATTCCGCGATGCCGCGCCGCAGCCCGCCGAGTAGCGCTTAGCCAATCCTTCACCTCGTGCGGCTAAGCACGAGGCCATGTGGAAGGCGCTTTTCATCACTCTCGCGATCGGCGCAGGCCTGGGGCTGATGCTGCCGGGCGGCGAGCAGCCGGCACCCGTCGCCGCCGCCGCCGTCACGCCCGCCGGCGCCGCTCCCAGGGAAACGGTGCTGGAGCGCGCCGAGAACGGCCATTTCTACGCAAACGCCGAAGTGAACGGGCAGCTCGTCCGCTTCGTCGTCGACACCGGCGCCACCGGCGTCGCCCTCACCGAGGAGGACGCCCGCCGGATCGGGATTCCCTTCTCGCGCGACGAATTCACCATCGTCGGCACCGGCGCCTCCGGCCCCGTGCGCGGGAAGGCGGTGATGCTCGACAAGGTGTCGCTCGACGGCAAGGATGCCCGCGAGGTGCGCGGCGCGATCCTCGAAGGCTCCGACATCTCCCTTCTCGGCCAGGACTATCTCGGCCGCATGACGGTCGAGATGCGCGGCGAGATCATGCGGATCAGCTGAGGCCGGGACGTGACGCGCCCCGGCACGGCCGCTATCGCCGCGCCATGGCGTCCGCTCCGCAGCCCCGCTCCGCGATCATACCCTTTGCGGTGGGCGTGCTCGGTATCGCCCTCTTCTCGGCGATGGACGCGGTGATGAAGGGGCTCGCGATCGCGATCGGAACCTTCAACGCCGTCTTCTGGCGCATGCTGGTCGGCCTGCTCATGGCCGGCATCCTCTACCTTGCCGTGAAGGCGCCACGGCCGTCGCCGGAGGCGATGCGCGTCCACATCATCCGCGGCCTCGTCAGCGCGGCGATGGCGCTCACCTTCTTCTGGGGGATCGCCCGGGTGCCGCTCGCCGAGGCGGTGGCGCTGACCTTCATCGCCCCCTTGCTCTCGCTCTATCTGGCCTCGGCGCTGCTCGGCGAGCCGGTCGGCCCGCGGGCGATCCTCGCGTCGCTCATAGCCTTCGCCGGCGTGCTGGTCATCGTCCTCGCCCGCGCCGGCAGCCCCGGCGATCGCGACCTGTGGGGCGCCGCCTCGGTGCTCGTCTCGGCTCTGCTCTACGCCTACAATATCGTGCTGATGCGGCGGCAGGCGCTGGTGGCGAAGCCGGTCGAGATCGCCTTTTACCAATATGTCGTGATCGGCGCCGTGCTGGCGCTCGCCGCCCCCTTCATCGCCACCGTCCCGGCCGCCGAGCATTGGCCCAACCTCGTCTTCGCCGCCGTGCTGGCGCTCGTCTCGCTGATGCTGCTCGCCTGGGCCTATGCGCGGGCGGAAGCGCACCGCCTCGCGCCGGTCGAATATACCGCCCTCATCTGGGCCGCCCTCTTCGGCTACCTCGTCTTTCGGGAGGAGGTCAGCCTCTCCACCCTGGCCGGGGCCGTCCTGATCGTCACCGGCTGCATTCTGGCCGCGGGCACCAAATCGCACCCCGCCCCCGCGGCCGAAGCGGCGGCGCCGTAGCCGATGGCTTGGCTCCTCCTCTGCATCGGCGGCCTGTTCGAGGTGGGCTTCACCACCTCGCTGCGGTTCGTCGAGGGCTTCCGCAACCTGCCCTGGACGCTCGCCTTCCTCGTCTCCGTGACGCTGTCGATGGGGCTGCTCGAATATGCCGCCCGCACCATTCCGATGGGCACCGCCTACGCGGTCTGGGGCGGGATCGGCGCCGCGGGCACGGTGATCGTCGGCATCTGGTGGTTCGGGGAGCCGGCGGGCTCGTTGCGCATCCTCCTCCTCCTCGCCCTGATCGGCTGCATCGTCGGCCTGCGCCTGACCGCCGCATGAGCGTGGACGAGGGCCTCTACGCCTGGGTGGTCGAGGCGCTGGAGCCAGTTGGCACCGTCACCATGCGGCGGAGGATGGGAGGGGCGACGCTCTACCTCGATGGCACCATCTTCGCGATCCTCGACGAGGGGGAGATCTGGTTCAAATCGGACGCGGAAGCGGACGCGCTGTGGGACGCGGAGGGGTGTGAGCGCTTCTCCGTCACCTTCAAGGACGGCCGGGTGGACACCATGAACTACCGGCGCGGGCCGACCGACGTCTACGACGACCCGGATGCGATGCAGCGCTGGGCCCGGCTTGCGGTGGAGGCGGGGCTCAGGGGCGCAGCGAAGAAGAAGCCGAGGAAAAACTCCCCTCTCCCTGGGGGAGAGGGGTAGGGGGTGAGGGCTGGGGCCCATCCGGAGAGTCCCGAACCCCTCACCCCTGACCCCTCTCCCCCAGCGAGAGGGGAATCTACTGCGCCGGCCGAAGGTGCCGCGCGATTTCCGGACTCTCCTCGATCGAGGGGAGGAAGCGGGGGGCGACGAGCTTGTGCGAGGCCTGCTCGTACGCATAGCCGAGCGACAGGATCCGCGCGTCGTCCCACTTGGCACCGATGAAGCTGAGCCCGACCGGCAGCCCCTTCACGTTGCCCATCGGCACGGTGAGGTGCGGATAGCCCGCCACCGCCGCCAGGCCGCCCGCGCCGCCGCCGGAAATCTGGTCGCCATTGACGGCGTCGATCAGCCACGCCGGGGGCATGGTCGGGCCGACCAGCGCGATGACCCTGTTCTCGCGGAGCAGCCGGTCTATTCCTTCGGGCCCGGCGAGGCGGTAGGAGGTCTCACGCGCCTTCTTGTAGACCGGGTCGTCGAGGCCCTTGGTCTTCTCCGCCTGTTCGAACGTCTCCTGGCCGAACAGAGCGAGCTCGGTGCCCGCATTCGCGCGGTTGAAGGCGATCACGTCGCCGAGCGTGCGGCTGCTCACCGTCCGCGGGGTGGTGGCGAGATAGGCGTTGAGGTCCGCCTTCAGCTCGGTGAGCAGCACCGTGAACTCATTGCTCCCGATGTCGTCCCGGCCCTTGAATTCCTTGATCTCGACCAGCACCGCGCCCTGGCTGGTCAGCGTCCTCAGCGCTTCCTCGAAGGCGGGGTCCGTGCCGAAGCCGGTGGCAAAGCGCATTACGCCGATCCGCTGGCCGCGCAGCGAGTTCGCGTCGAGGCTGTTGGCATAATCCACCTTGCGCCGGTCCGCGTCCGCGGTTGCGCGATCGGCCGGGTCGGTCCCGGCGATCGCCGACAGGACGAGCGCGGCGTCGCGGACGGTGCGGGTCATCGGCCCCGGCGTGTCCTGGCTGTGGCTGATCGGGACCACGTGGGTCCGGCTGACCAGCCCGACCGTCGGCTTGAAGCCGACGATGCCGTTGATCGCGGCGGGACAGGTGATCGAGCCGTCGGTCTCGGTGCCGATCGCCGCCGGGACCATCCCCGCCGCGACCGCGACGCCGCTCCCCGTGCTCGAACCGCAGCCGTTGCGGTTCAGTGCATGCGGGTTACGGGTCTGGCCGCCCACCGCGCTCCAGCCGGAGATCGAATTATTGGAGCGGATGTTGGCCCATTCGGAAAGATTGGTCTTACCGGCGATCACCGCCCCCGCCTGCCGCAAGCGTGCGACCAGCGGCGCGTCCCGGTTGGTGACGTTCTGCGCGAGCACGAGGCTTCCAGCGGTGGTGGGCAGCGGCCCGGCGCTCTCGATATTGTCCTTGATCAGAACCGGCATCCCGAACAGGGCGCCGCGCCGGCCGCCGGCGTCGAGGGCGCGGGCCTGCTCCATCGCGGTCGGATCGGTGGCGATGACGGCGTTCACCCGCGGGTTGAGCTCGGCGATGCGCCGCAGCGCCGCGCCGGTATTCGCCTGGGCGGTCGCGGCGGGGCTGTAGGCCGCGCCTCCCGACCGTACCTCCGGCGCCGTCGCCGCGCAGGCGGAGAGGAGCAGGGCGGCGGCGAACAGGCTGTTGAGGCGCATGGCTTTTCCTCCGGGTCTGCGGCGTGGATGCCGCGCGCCGGCGCCGCCGTCCAGCCTCAAGCGGCCTTGGCCTGCTTCGCCCGCTCGATCGCCTCCTCGATCACCCGCTCGGCTGCCTGCCGGTCGCCCCAGGTGCCGACCCGCACCCATTTCTCGGGCTCCAGGTCCTTGTAGTGGGTGAAGAAATGCTCGATCTGCTGGCGGATGATCAGCGGCAGGTCCTCGCCCTCCTCGACATTGGCGTAGTAGGGGGAGGTCTTCTTGACCGGGACCGCGAGGATCTTCTCGTCCCCGCCCGATTCATCCTCCAGCACCAGCACTGCCAGCGGCCGTGCGCGGACCACCGAGCCGGGGATGAACGGCACCCGCGCCATCACCATCACGTCGAGCGGATCGCCGTCGGCGGAGAGGGTGTGGGGGATGAAGCCGTAATTGGTCGGGTAGCGCATCGGCGTATGGAGGATGCGGTCGACGAAGATCGCCCCCGATGCCTTGTCGAACTCGTACTTCACCGGCTCGCCGCCGATGGGCACCTCGATGACGACGTTGACGGATCGCGGCGGATCGTCGCCGATGGGAATGAGGTCGATGTTCATGGCGCGCCGCCCGTACTGCCCCGCCGCTTTCCAGGCGAGCCAAAAATGCTAAGGCGCCGCCGATGAGCAAGGGACCCCAGAAGATCCGCGGCACCCAGGACATCTGGGGGGAGGAGGCCGACCGCTTCGCGCGCGTCGTCGAAGCGTTCGAGCGCGTGCGCCGCCTCTACGGCATGCAGCGCGTCGAGCTGCCGGTGTTCGAGGCGACCCAGGTCTTCGCCCGCTCGATCGGCGAGACCACGGACATCGTCTCGAAGGAGATGTACACGTTCGAGGACCGCGGCGGCGACAGCCTGACCCTGCGCCCTGAATTCACCGCCGGCATCTGCCGCGCCTACATCTCGGAAGGCTGGCAGCAGCACGCGCCCGTCAAGCTCGCCACCCACGGCCCCGTATTCCGGTACGAGCGGCCGCAGAAAGGGCGCTACCGCCAGTTCCACCAGCTCGACGCGGAGATCGTCGGCTCCGACAGCCCGCTTGCCGATGTGGAATTGCTGGTGATGGCGGACCAGCTGCTGCACGAGCTCGGCATTACGGAAGGGGTGACGCTCCAGCTCAACACGCTCGGCGACGCCGAGACGCGCGATGCGTGGCGCGCCGCGCTCGTCGCGCATTTCGAGGCGCACCGCGGCGACCTCTCCGAGGACAGCCTCGCCCGCCTCGACAAGAACCCGCTCCGCATCCTCGACAGCAAGGACCCGCGCGACCGGCCGGCGGCGGACAGCGCGCCGGACATCGACGCGTTCCTGACCCCCGAAGCGCGCGCCTTCTTCGATCAGGTCACCGCCGGCCTCGACGCCGCCGGCGTCGCCTGGACACGAAACCCGCGCCTCGTGCGCGGCCTCGATTATTACCGCCACACCGCCTTCGAGTTCGTCACGGATCGATTGGGCGCGCAGGGGACGGTGCTGGCCGGCGGCCGCTATGACGGCCTCATCGAAGCGCTCGGCGGGCCGCACACCCCCGCGGTCGGCTGGGCGGCGGGGATCGAGCGGCTGGCGATGATGATCGAGCCGCCTCGGCCTTTCCGGGTGGATGTTGCGGTCGTCGTCGAAAGCTACGCTGTCCAGACGGCAGGGGTCGAAGCCACGAACAGGCTCCGCCGAGCCGGCATCTCGGCTGAGCTCTTCGCACAGGGATCGCCCCGCAAGCGATTCGACAAGGCCGCGAAGACGGAGCCCCGCGCCATCCTCGCCATCGACGTGCGCGGCGACATCACGGCTCGTGTGAAATCGGTCGATCCGATGCTCGAGGCGCACGTGATCGAGGATGCCCTCGAAGGACTCGCCTGGTTCGACGAAAGCCGGACTCCGACGCGATGACCTCCATCTCAGCGGACAGGATCGCGCAGATATTGGCGCGGCGGGACGAGCTGCAGGCTGCCATGTCCAGCGGCGATGTCGGCGCCGATGCGTTCGTGAAGCTGTCGAAGGAATATGCGGAGGTCGAGCCGGTCGCCGTCGCGGCCGCCGAAGTGCGGCGGCTGCGGGACGAGCTCGCCTCGCTGGCCGACATGCGGGACGATGCCGAAATGCGCGCCATGGCGGAGGAGGAGATGCGCGCCGTCGAGGCTCGGTTGCCTGAAGCCGAGCGCGCGCTCGCGCTGAAGCTCCTGCCCCGCGACGCGGCCGACGAGCGGCCGGCGATGCTCGAGATCCGCGCGGGGACGGGGGGCGACGAGGCCGCCCTCTTCGCCGGGGACCTCTTCCGCATGTACCAGCGCTACGCCGAGAGCCGGAATTGGCGGGTCGAGCTCATCTCCGCCAACGCGGCCGAGCTCGGCGGCTACAAGGAGGTGGTCGCCTCCGTCACCGGCCAGGGCGTATTCGCAAAATTGAAATTCGAAAGCGGCGTCCACCGCGTCCAGCGGGTGCCGGTGACGGAGAGCGGCGGCCGCATCCACACCTCGGCGGCGACGGTGGCGGTGCTGCCCGAGGCGGAGGACGTCGACGTGCAGATCGATGAGGCCAGGGATCTGCGGATCGACGTCTACCGCTCGTCGGGCCCCGGCGGGCAGTCGGTCAACACCACCGACAGCGCAGTCAGGATCACCCACCTCCCCTCCGGCCTCGTCGTCATCCAGCAGGACGAGAAGTCGCAGCACAAGAACAAGGCGAAGGCGCTGAAGGTGCTGAGGACCCGCCTCTACGAGCTGGAGCGGGAGCGGATCGCCTCCGAGCGTGCGGGGGCGAGGAAGTCGATGGTCGGCTCGGGCGACCGGTCCGAGCGGATCCGCACCTACAATTTCCCGCAGGGCCGGGTGACCGACCACCGCATCAACCTCACCCTCCACCGCCTCGACGAGATCCTCGAAGGGCCGGGGCTGGACGAGCTCGTCTCGGCCCTCATCGCCGAGGATCAGGCCCAGCGGCTCGCGAGCCTCGATGAGAGTGCGTGAGGCGCTGACCGCGGCCGCCGGGCGGCTGGCGGGGGCGAGCGACACGCCCAGGCTCGATGCCGAGCTGCTGATGGCGCAGGCGCTGGGGGTGGAGCGGGAGGCGCTGCTGCAGTCGGAGTTCAACGCCGCCGTGCCCGACGCGTTCGAGCTTCTCCTTGCGCGGCGTGAGGCGGGCGAGCCGATCGCCTACATTGCCGGGCGGCGCGGCTTCTGGACGATCGAGCTGGAGGTCGGCCCCGGCGTGCTGGTGCCGCGGCCGGACAGCGAGACGCTGATCGAGGCGGCGGTCGACCACTTCCGCGGCGGGGCGCCGGAGCGCATCCTCGATCTCGGCATCGGCCCCGGCACCCTGCTCCTCGCCGCGCTCGACCAGTGGCCGCAGGCGCGCGGCCTCGGCATCGACGCTTCGGAGCAGGCGCTCGGCTACGCGCGGCGCAAC
>DASVVY010000053.1:0-5254 GCA_036386335.1 Allosphingosinicella sp.
GCGCTTCGACGGGTCCTCGAAGCTGTCCGGGTCGGGGATCGTGCCGGTGATCGGCGCCACGTCCTCGGGGCTGGTGCCCCAGGTTACGGTCGGCGCGATGTCGGCAGCGTCGAGGACGATGCTGCGGTCGAAGCGCGCACCGGGATCGGTGCGCAGCTGCTTCCATTGCTCCACCGCGCGGTCCCACGCCTCGCCGTGCGGCGCCATCGGGCGGCCCTTCAGATAGGCGAAGGTCTTCTCGTCGGGCGCGAACAGGCCGGAGCGCGCGCCCGCCTCGATCGACATGTTGGCGACGGTCAGCCGCCCCTCGACGCTCATCGCCTCGAAGGTGCTGCCGCGATATTCGATCACGTAGCCGGTCCCGCCGGCCGCGCCGAGGCGGCCGATGACGGCGAGGATCACGTCCTTCGGCCCCACACCGAAGCCGAGTTCCCCCTCCACCCGCACTTCGAGCGTCTTCGAGGGCTTGAGCAGCAGCGTCTGCGTGGCGAGCACATGCTCAACCTCACTGGTGCCGATACCGAAGGCGAGGGCGCCGAGCGCACCGTGCGCCGCAGTGTGGCTGTCGCCGCAGACCACGGTGGTGCCGGGCAGCGTGAACCCCTGCTCCGGCCCAACGACATGGACGATCCCCTGCTCGGCCGCGGTCGCCTCGATATAGGGCACCCCGAATTCGGCGACGTTCGCCTCCAGCGCCGACAGCTGCTCCGCGCTCGCCGGATCGGCGATCGGGAGGCGCCTGCCGGCGGCGTCGACGCGGGCGGTGGTCGGCAGATTGTGGTCGGCGACGGCGAGCGTCAGGTCGGGCCGCCGCACCTTGCGCCCGGCCGCGCGCAGCCCCTCGAAGGCCTGCGGGGAGGTCACCTCATGGACCAGGTGCCGGTCGATATAGACGAGGCACGTCCCGTCCGCCCGCCGCTCGACGACGTGGGCGTCCCAGATCTTCTCGTAGAGGGTCCGCGGCCGCTCGCTCACGCGCAGCAGCCCCGGTTCATCGCGACCAGCTCGAGGTGCGCGTCGTGGCGGTCGAGCCGCGCCGCCAGCTTCTCGCGGACGCGGGCGCCGAATTCCGAGCAGCGGGCGTTGCCGCCGACGTCGGCGGTGCGCACGCCCTCAAGCAGCGTCTGCTGGACGGCATAGTTGAGGATGCAGGCCATGTCCGGCAGGCCGAGCTGCTCCAGCATCATCGCCGCGCTGGCGATCGCGCCCGACGGGTTGGCGATGTCGAGGCCGGCGATGTCGGGCGCGGAGCCGTGGATCGGCTCGAACAGGCCCGGCCCCTCGCCGCCGACGCTGGCGGAACCGAGGAGGCCGATCGAGCCGCCGATCACGGACAGCTCGTCGGACAGGATATCGCCAAACAGGTTCTCGGTGAGGATCACATCGAACCGGCGCGGGTTGGTCACCAGAGCCATCGCGCAGGCGTCGACATACATGTGGTCGAGCGCGACGTCAGGATAAGCGGCCCCCACTTCGTTCACCACCTGCCGCCACAGCCGCGAGGTGGCGAGAACGTTGGCCTTGTCGACCGAGGTGACGCGGCTCTTGCGCTGGCGCGCCGCCTTGAAGGCGACATGGGCGATCCGCTCCACTTCCGCGCGGCTGTAGGCGCAGAGGTCCGAAGCCGCCTCGGCGCTCGCCGTCCGCTCGCCGAAATAGATGCCGCCGGTCAGCTCGCGCACCACCAGCACGTCCGCGCCCTCGGCGATGTCGGCACGCAGCGGCGACAGCGCCTCCAGCCCGCGCACCACCCGCGCCGGGCGCAGGTTGGCGAACAGGCCAAGCTCGCTGCGGATTCGCAGCAGGCCTGCCTCGGGGCGCTTCGCCGCACCGTCCCACTTCGCCCCGCCGACGGCGCCGAGCAGCACCGCGTCGGAGTTGCGGCAGGATTCCAGCGTCGCCTCCGGCAGAGGATCGCCGTGGCGGTCGATGGCGACGCCGCCGAAATCGTGCTCCTCGAAGCGAAGGCCGAGGTCGCGCCGCTCCGAGACGAGCTGCAGGCAGGCCACCGCCTCGCGCGTGACTTCCGGCCCGACGCCGTCGCCGGGCAGGGTTACGATCTTGATCATGCCGCCTTCACCACCGCCTGTTCGACCTGCTGGGCCTGCTCGGCCCGCTGTTCCTCGCGCAGGCGGCGGACCGCCTCGGCGTTGCTGGCGGCGTCGATATAGGCCGCGACGCAGCACGGCAGGATGTCCCGTGCCCGCGCCCGGCCGGCGAAGATCTCGCCGTCGACCTCGATCGTCATTTCGACGAGCACGGTCGCCGCCTGGTCGCCCTCCGATTCCTCCGTCGGATCGGCCGAGACATATTGCATCTCGAGCGTGTCCACCCGCGCCGGGACCCGGATCATCTGGCTCACCGCCGCAAAGGCCGCGTCGAGCGCGCCCGGGGCGGAGGCGATGTCGGTCACGCGCCCGCGCTCGCCATGTTCGAGCTCGACCCGCGCCACCGGAAAGGCGTTCGCGGAGACGGGCGCGCGAATGTCGACCTTCGACAGCTTCCAGAGCCGCTGCTTGCCGCTCTGCTGCTCGGCGATGATCGCCAGCAGCCGGGCGGTGTCGACGATGCCGACCTCGTCCGCCACCTGCTTGAAGGCGGTGAAGACGCGGTCGAGCTTCTCGCCTTCGAGCACGTAGCCGAGCGCCTGGGCGCGGGCGGCGAGCGCGTGGCGGCCGCTATGCTTGCCGAGCACGATGCCGTCGGTGGTAAGGCCGATATCCTCGGGTTTCATGATCTCGTAGGTCTCCCGGTTCTGGAGGACGCCATGCTGGTGGATGCCCGATTCGTGGGCGAAGGCATTGGCTCCTACGATCGACTTGTTGCGCGGCGCCGGCGTGTTGGTGACCTGCGCCAGCGTGCGGCTCGCCGCGATGATCTTGGTCGTGTCGATATTGGTCCCGACCTGGAACGCGTCGGCGCGGGTGCGGATCGCCATCACCACGTCCTCGAGCGCGCAATTGCCGGCGCGTTCGCCGATGCCGTTCACCGCGCACTCGACCTGCCGGGCGCCGCCCTTCACCGCCGCCAGCGAATTGGCGACCGCCATGCCGAGATCGTCGTGGCAGTGGGCCGAGAAGATCGTGCCCGACGGCCGGTCGACCGCCGTCGAGAGGAAGCGGAAGAGGTCGTAGATCTCGTCCGGCGTGGTGTAGCCTACCGTGTCCGGTACGTTCAGCGTCGAGGCGCCCGCCGCGGCGGCCGCCGTCAGCGCCTCGACCAGGTAATCCCGCTCGGTGCGGATCGCGTCCTCGGCCGAGAATTCGACGTCGTCGGTGAACTCGCGCGCATAGGCGACGGCGGTGCGGATCGATTCCAGCACCTGCTCCCGGCTCATGTGCAGCTTCGCCTCGCGGTGGAGCGGACTGGTGCCGATGAAGACGTGGATGCGCCGCTTCGGCGCCGCCGACAGAGCGCTCGCCGCGGCCAGGATGTCGTTCCGAGTCGCGCGGGCGAGCGAGCAGATGATCGGCCCTTCGACCTTCTGCGCGATTTCGGCGATCGACTGCGAATCGCCCGGCGAAGCGGCGGCGAAGCCGGCCTCGATTACGTCGACCCGGAGCGCCGCGAGCGCCTTCGCCATCCGGAGCTTGCCGTCCGGCGTCATCGAGAAGCCGGGGGCTTGTTCGCCGTCGCGGAGCGTCGTGTCGAATATGCGGACCTGTTGGTCGGTCATTGGGCGGACCCTTCCTGGGTGGTGACGGTCTGGACTTCGTGGAGGCGGCGCAGCTGGCCCGCGATGACGTCGAGCCGGCGCCCGGCGTCGCGCGGCGCCACGTCGATCGACAGCGAGCCGCGGCCGGCGTGTTCGGCCATCGCGATGGAGCGCAGCTCGAAGCCGCGCCGCTCGATGAGGCCGAGCATTCTGATCACCGCGCCTTCGGCCGGAGCGAAGTCGATCTCGATCCGGGCGCTCACCGGCCCTTCTCCATCATCTGGACGTTCGAGCTGTTGGGCGGCACCAGCGGCCAGACGTTCTCGCGCGGGTCGATGCGGACGTGGCAGAGGATCGGCCCGTTGGTCTCGAGCAGCCGCCGGATCGCGCCGGGCACTTCCGAGCGGCGGTCGATGGTGAAGGCCTCGATCCCGAAGGCGTGGGCGAGCTCGGCGAAATCCGGGTTGTCCGAGAGGTCGATCTCCGAGAAATTCTCCTCGAAGAATAATTCCTGCCACTGCCGGACCATGCCGAGCTGCGAATTGTCGATCAGCACGATCTTCAAGGGCAACCGGTAGCGGCGGATGGTCGCCAGCTCGTGGATGTTCATCATGATCGAGCCGTCGCCCGAGACGGTGATCACCGTCGCCTCGGGATCGGCGAGCAGCGCGCCGACGCCCGCCGGGATGCCGTAGCCCATCGTGCCAAGGCCGGCGCTGGTGAGGTGCGCCTGCGGCTTCGAGAAGCGGCAATGCTGCGCGACCCACATCTGGTGCTGGCCGACGTCGCAGGTGAAGATCGTGTTGTCGGGGGCGTCTTCGGAGAGCTGCTTGAGCAAAGCCGGCGCGTAGATGCCGCTCCCCGGCGCGTCGTAGGACGCGGCCCAGAGCGCCTTTTGCGCCAGGCACTGCCCGGTCCAGGCGGCGGTGTCGGGACGCGCCGTCAGCCGGTCGAGGATCGCCGAGATGTCGCCCGCGATCCCCACCTCAGCACGCCGCAGCTTGCCGATCTCGGCCGGGTCGCCGTCGATGTGGATGACCTTGGCGCGCGGCGCGAAGGCGTCGAGCTTGCCGGTCGCCCGGTCGTCGAAGCGGGCGCCGACGCAGACCAAAAGGTCGCAATTGTCGATCGCGATGTTCGCTGCGCGGGTGCCGTGCATGCCGAGCATGCCGAGGAAGGTCTCATCGCCGGTCGGCACGCCGCCGAGCCCCTTCAGCGTCGCCACCGACGGCATCCCGCTGCGCGCGGCGAATTCGCGCAGCGCCCGCTCGGCGCGAGCGATGGCGATGCCGCCGCCGAAATAGAGGACCGGCGCCTTCGCCTCGCCGATCAGCGCATTCGCCGCCGCGATCGCCGCTTCGTCGAGCGGATCGGCTTCGATCTCGGGCAGCTCGAAGGGGTCGGGCACCGCGGCGATCATGCCGACGTCCTTGGGCAGGTCGATCAGCACCGGGCCCGGCCGTCCGGTCGTCGCGATTCGGAACGCTTCGGCGAAGATGCGCGGGATGTCCGCGGTGCGCCGGATCAGGAAGCTGTGCTTCACGATCGGCAGGGTGATGCCGAAGATGTCGACTTCCTGGAACGCGTCGGTGCCCATCA
>DASVVY010000054.1:0-40444 GCA_036386335.1 Allosphingosinicella sp.
CAGGATCAGTCGAAGCGGATGCGGGAGGAGGCGCGCGAGGCGATCCTCGCTGCCGCGATGGACGTGTTCGGCGAACGCGGCTTCGGCGGCGCCACCACCGCCGAGGTCGCCGCCGCCGCCGGCGTCTCGAAAGGACTCGTCTTCAACTATTTCCCGACCAAGGATGCGCTCCTCCAGGCGCTGGTGGCGAAGGCGCTGGGCGAGGCGCTCGACTATTGGGAGGCGCAGAGCTGGGAGGGCCCGGCGCAGGCGCAGCTGGCGCAACTGCTCGACGGCGCCATCGCCCAGGTCTGCGCCCGGCCGAACTTCTACCGGCTCTACTTTTCGCTGGTGCTCCAGCCCGGCGGCTCCTCAGCTGTCGAGGCGGCGGTGGCCGGCCTGAAGCGGCGGCTCGAGGCCTATTACGGCCGCATCGGCCGGCTGATGGGCGAGCTCGGTTCGCCCGCCGCCGACCTCGATGCGAAGCTGTTCCAGTTCGCCTTGAACGGCCTCGCGCACACCATCGCCGCCGAGCCGCTCCTCATCGATCGGCCCGATCTGCTCCCGATCGAGACGCTGAAAGGCCGACTCCTCGCCCGCTTCCTCCCTGAAGAGAGACATCCATGATCAAGCTCGTCCTCCCGCTGCTGGCCGCGGCCTTATCGGTGGCGGGTTGCGCCGGGCCGGCCGAGCGCCCGCGTGCGGCCCTCGCCCCCGCCTGCGGCGTCCCGGGCGCACCGCCCGGAGCGCGGTGCGGGACGGTCGCCGTGCCGGAGGATCGCAGCCGCCCCGGCGGCCGCACCATCCCTCTTGCCTTCGTGGTCGTTCCGGCGGAGCGGGCGGCCGCGGCGGACCCGATCTTCCTGATCGCCGGCGGACCCGGCCAGAGCGCCACCCAGTTCATGCCGCAGATGCTCCCATATCTGCGCAGCGTCGCGCCGGACCGGGATCTCGTCTTCCTGGACCAGCGCGGCACCGGCCGGTCCAACCCGCTGACCTGCCCCGAAGGCTTCGACGTCCTGGCGCAGGGGCCGCAGAGCGCCGCGTTCCGCGAGTGCCTCGCGTCCCTGCAGACCCATGCCGACCTGCGCCATTATTCCTCGCTCGACGCGGTCCCGGATCTGGAGACGGTGCGCGGGGCGCTCGGCTACCGAAGGATCAGCCTCTTCGCCGCCTCCTACGGGGTGCGGGTCGCGACCTTGTACATGCGTCGGCACCCGAACCGGGTGGGCAGCGCGATCCTGCGCGCCGCCTATCCGCCCGAGTTCAACATCATCGGCGAGGGGCTGGCCAATGCCGACGCGGAGCTGGCGCGGGTGCTCGACGAATGCGCCGCGGACCCCGCCTGCCGCGGCGCCTTCCCGGATATGGAGGGGCGGCTGCGCGAGGTCTCCGCCCGGATTGCCGCGGAGCCGGAGCGGATAGAGCTGCCCGCCCCCGCCGGCGGCACCGCGCAGGCGCTGGTCACGCGCGAGCTGTGGCAGCAGCTTCTCTATGCGATGCTGCTCAGCGCCCCGACGCGGCAGCAGATCCCGCTGATCGTGTCGACCGCGCATGCCAAGGGCTTCCAGCCGCTCGCGCCGGTGGTGGCGCAGGTGCGCGACGCCATCTACGGCAGCCTCCCGGTCGGCATGTATCTGTCGGTGGTTTGCGCCGAGGACGCGCCCCGGCTGCGCCGCGAAGCGCTGCGCGCGCCGCGGACGCCGCTCGGCAGCATGTCGCCGGTCCTGCTCGACCTTTGCGCCGCCTGGCCGAAGGCGCACGTGCCTGCCTCGACCTTCGCGCCGGGCAAGCTCGACGTGTCGGCCCTCATCCTTTCGGGTGCGGTCGATCCCGCCACCACTCCCGCCTCGGCGGAGCGGCTTGCCCGCCTGATGCCGAATGCGAAGCACCTCGTCTTCCCGGCAACGGCGCATGGGCCGCCCTTTCCCCCGTGCGCCGGGGCTGCCATCGCGCAGTTCCTTCGGACGGGGCGGGCCGAACAGGTCGAAGCCGATTGCTCTGCCCTCCGGCTGCCGCCCTTCGCAGTGCCGGCGCCGAAGCCTTAGGCGAAGTTCCCTGTGGCGCAGGGGCTGGTCGCGCCCTTGCCGTCGGGGCCCCAGCGGCGGAAGCCTTTGGAATCCACGTGGAAGCGGGTGCCGGTGTAGAAGCCGAGGCCGATGCCATATTCCTCGCCGCGGAAATCGTGAATCTTGCAGATGCTGCGAATGAGGCCGGTGCGCGACAGGTCGTGGTTGGCGGGGACGAGGTCGAGCGCGAAGAAGTGGCGGTGCGCGCTCGCCTTGGCGCCGCCCGAGCACTGGTTGAGTCCCTCGTTGCGGAAGCCCGACACGGCCTCGACATCGCCGACCACCGGCTCGACGTGGGCCTTCACGAACTTGAGCGTGCCGGCGATGTGGGTCCACTCGGTCGTCGGGGCGACTTCGAAACGCGGCCCCGAGCAGTCGCGCCACTTGCTGGCGGTGCGAACCAGCTGCCAGGTCGGGACCACGTCCTCGACGCCGGCGGCCCCCAGATAGCTCTTGAACGAGAGCACTTCGGCGCGGGCGCCGGGGTCGCGCGCGAGCCAGGCGAGATAGTCCGCCTTGGTCTGCCCTTCAGGCAGGGATTCGGCGGAGGCGGGGAAAGCAACAAACGCAAAGAGGGCGGTCAGCGCAAGCGCTGCGGAGCGGATAAATTGTTGCATAACAAGGATATAGCCACATTTCGGCCGCATTCAAGCCCCGCTCCCGCTGCTGCCCCGAGGCGCCCGAAGAGCACAAATCGGCCGATTCGGCGAGTCCGTGGCGGCGGCGGCCGAGGCGCTTGCCGCGGCGGCGCCGGAGGCGGTAAGCGGGCGTCATGAGCAACCCCATCCGCATCGACCTTCCGCACAAGCTCGGCGCCGAGGAAGCGCGGCGGCGGATCGCCGGTGGGATCGGCCGCCTCAAGGACCACATGCCCGGCGGCAACGCCAATGTGGAATCGCGCTGGGAGGGCAACCGCCTTCATCTCAGCGTCTCGGCGATGGCCCAGCAGGTCCAGGCCATTCTCGACGTGCAGGAGCAGGTCGTCCACATCGAGGTGACGCTGCCGCCGGCTTTGTCCTTCTTCGGCAAGGCGGTGGAGGCGGTGCTCCGGCGCGAGGGGGGCCGGATGCTCGAGGACAAAAGCAAGCCCTGACCGCGCCGCCTGCCTCGGCGCTTGCCTCCCGCCCCGACTGCGCTAGCATCGTGAGGGCGGAGAGGGAGATGGGGATGCGGCATGTCGCGGTGATCGGGTCCGGCCCCGCCGGCTATTACACCGCCGAGGCGCTCCAGAAGCAGTTCGGCGACGCGGTGCGGATCGACGTAATCGACCGGCTGCCCGTCCCCTACGGCCTGATCCGCTCCGGCGTCGCGCCCGACCACCAGTCGATCAAGGCGGTGTACCGGCGCTATGAGAAGGTCGGCCTCAGCGACAACGTCCGTTTCGTCGGCAACGTGACCGTCGGGCAGGATGTCGCGATCGGCGAGCTGCTCGGCCTCTACGACGCCCTGGTCCTTGCCACCGGCGCGCCGCACGACCGGCCGCTCGGCATCCCGGGGGACGACCTCCCCGGCGTGATCGGCTCGGCGGCCTTCGTCGGCTGGTATAACGGCCACCCGGACTTTGCCGATCTCGATCCGCCGCTCGGCGTCGGGGCGGCGGCGGTGATCGGCAACGGCAACGTCGCGCTCGACGTGGCGCGCATCCTCGCCAAGACCACGGCCGAGTTCGCCGGCTCCGACATCGTCAACCATGCGCTCGACGCGCTCGCCTCATCCTCAATCCGCACCGTCCACATCCTCGGCCGCCGCGGCCCGCACCAGATCGCGATGACTCCCAAGGAGCTGGGCGAGCTCGGGCACCTCGAGGAGGCGTCGCCGAGGGTCGATCCCGCCGACCTGCCGGCCGAGGCGGAGGACGCCCTGCTGGAGCCCGGCCTGCGCAAGTCGGTGATGCACCTGCGCGAATTCACCCGCATGGAAGGCGGCAAGCGCAAGACGATCGACTTCGACTTCTTCGCCATGCCCGTTGCGATCGAGGGGGAGGGGAGAGTCGAGCGGCTGGTGGTCGAGCGAACCCGGCTTACGGACGACCTGCGCTCGGTGGGGACGGGGGAGCGGTACACGATCGACTGCGGCCTCGTCGTCAGCTGCATAGGCTACCAGACGCCGCCCATAGAAGGCGTGCCGTACGAGCATGGTCGCGGTCGCTTCGCCAACCATGAGGGGGTGATCGGCGAGGGCCTCTATTGTGTCGGCTGGGCGCGGCGCGGCCCGACCGGCACGATCGGCACCAACCGCCCCGACGGGTTCGAGGTGGCGGAGAAGATCTTCGCCGTCCTCGGCCCCGGCTCCAGCGGCAAGACGGGCGGCCTCGGGCTCAACACCCTGCTCCACGCCCGCGGCGTCGAGCCCGTCGCCTTCTGCGACTGGCAGCGGATCGAAGCGGCGGAAAACGCCCGCGCCCGCGACGGCAGCCCGCGCGAAAAATTCACCAGCGTCACCGACATGCTGGGGGCGCTCGGCCGCTAGATCAGCCGCTTGCGCTCCGCAAAACCCCTCCCTATAGACCCCCGACCTGTCTTCCGGCCGGCGCAAGCCGGAACCCGGTCGGGGAGTAGCTCAGCCTGGTAGAGCACTGTCTTCGGGAGGCAGGGGCCGGAGGTTCGAATCCTCTCTCCCCGACCATTATCTTCATTTTCGCCGCAGCGCGTCAGCCGTCACCCGACACTGAGCTCGCTTCGCCTTCGACTTCTCTGACGACCGCTTCGCACAACGCGTGCGTTGTCAGGGCCTCGGCGCCGGAAAGCCGTTCGCCAGCGCGAACCGCCGCCAGGAAGCGGTCGCAGATCTGGTCGATCCCGCGCACCCAAGTGGCGGGCTTCCAGTCCGGCCGCCGCGTCAGCCGCTCGTCACCGTCATAGTCGATTACGTCAGCAAGGTTTTCGACGCGGATCTTCGCGCCGTCGCCCATCACCTCCAGCGATTCCTCGTCGCTGCCGCTCATTCGGTTCATGATGCCGATCGCCATGAAGCCCTCTCCGGCGAGGCGGAGGGTGACGTGGTGGAGCTTGCCGCCGACCAGCCGAGCGTCGATCGACCGGCTTTCGACGGCGGCGGGAACGAGCGCCAGCAGGGTGTCCACCACGTGGATGAAATCGTCGAAGACCACCTGCCTCGGCGAACCGGGGAGGCGCCTGCGGTTCTTCGCCATCAGGATCAGGTTTCGCGGCCGCTCCAGCAGCTGCCGGTAGGCCGGCGCATATCGGCGGTTGAAGCCGACCATCAGCGTTCGCCCCGCCGCTTCGGCCATGTCGACCAGACGCCGGCAGGTGTCGAGGTCCGTCGCCAGCGGCTTGTCGACGTAAACCGCGACGCCCGCTTCGAGGAGCTGTTCGACGATCTCCGGATGGGCCGCGGTCGCGGCGTGGACGAACGCGGCGTCGAGCCCCGCCTCGATCGCTTCGCCGATGTCGCTGTGCCGCTCCTCGATCCGGTACTTCCGCCCAAGTTCATCCAGCGGGGCGGCATTGCGCGTGACCAGGCGGAGCCGCAGGCCCGGGCGGGCGGCGAGGACCGGGAGATAGGCTTTGCGGGCGATGTCGCCGAGGCCGATGAGGGCGACCCGAAGGTCCGTCTCGGCGGGAATGGGCGCGGCCATGGCTCGGCTAGGCCCTTGGCGGGCGCGCAAGTCAACCGCGCCGCGTGGACGCCGCGCCACGCGCTCGATAGGGCGGGAGTCCGGCGGGCCAGCAGGGGGGGCGAAGATGGAGCGTGAGGGAGCGGCGGCGGCGCCGCACGGCCGCATCCTCCTCATCCTGCTCCTCGCCTACATCTTCAACTTCGTCGACCGGCAGATCCTCAGCATCCTTCAGATCCCGATCAAGGCGGAGCTGGGCCTGAGCGACGCGGAGGTGGGGCTGATGGGCGGCATCGCATTCGCCCTCCTCTATTCCACCCTCGCCATCCCGGTGGCGAGGATCGCCGACCGCACCGACCGCGCCAAGATCATCGCGGTGAGCGTCGGCCTGTGGAGCGCCTTCACCGCGCTCTGCGGCACGACGCAGAGCTTCTGGCAGATTTTCGCGGCTCGCATGGGGGTAGGGATCGGAGAGGCGGGGGGCGTCGCGCCTTCCTATGCCCTCATCTCCCACCATTTCCCGCCGGAGCGGCGCGCGCGCGCGCTCGCCATCTTCTCCTTAGGCATTCCGATTGGATCAGCGCTCGGCGTCTTCTTCGGCGGTTGGCTCGCAAGCAGCATCGACTGGCGGAGCGCTTTCTTCGCCGTGGGCGGGGCGGGGTTGCTGCTGGCGCCTCTCGTCTGGTTCGGAATCCCCGATCCGGGACGCGGCCGCCTCGAACGCCACGCTGCCGCGCAGGCGCCGCTCGCCACGGTCGCGGGGATGCTCCTGCGCAAGCCGAGCTTCTGGCTGCTCTCGTTCGGCGCGGCCGGCGGCTCGGTGGTCGGCTACGGCCTCGCCTTCTGGATTCCCGCCTATCTGAGCCGCAGCCTTGGGCTCGAGCTGATCGGCATCTCCTGGTTCTACGGATCGGTGGTGCTGGTCGGCGGCGTAGCCGGCATCTGGCTCGGCGGCTGGCTCGGCGACCGGCTCGCCCGCACCCGTCCGGGCGGCTATCCGCTCGTGCCGGCGGTCTGCTTCCTGCTCGCCGCGCCGCTCTATGCGGTGGGCATCTTCGCGACCTCGCTGCCGCTCGCCTGGATCCTGCTCACCCTCGCCACCGCGCTCGGCCTGGTCTGGCTCGGCCCGGTGGTGGCGGCGGTCCAGCACATCGTGCCGCCGGAGATGCGGGCCACTGCGTCGGCCGCCTTCCTGTTCATCAACAACCTGATCGGAATCGGCTTCGGCATCTGGATCATGGGTCGGTTGTCGGACCTGATGGCGGCGGCCCATGGCGCGGACTCGCTCCGCTACTCGATGCTGACGGTGCTAAGCTTCTACCTGCTGAGCTCCGCCCTCTACTTCGGGGCGAGCCGGACGGTCGCCCGCGACTGGCACGGCTGAGCGCGCCTCAGCGGCGGGTCAACGCCAGAAAGCCCGATCCCATCATGGCGAGGCCGATCACCGCGATGACGGCGCTCTGCCCGCTCAGCCCCATCCAGGCGCAGGTGCCGCCGAGCGCGATCATGAACAATCCGGCGACGGCTCCGACGCAGCCGAAGAAGCCGCCGCTCCGCCGCCCGTCGCCGAAGGCGTCGCTCGGCTCCCACGGCTCCTCAGCCACCGCGCCTCCCGATCGCCATCCGGATGCCGTGGTAGACGGCAAAGGCGCCGGAGCCCGCGGTGGCGAGCGAGATCAGAGTCAGCACCACGCCCGTGCTGTCCTGCCTCCAGGCGCTGCCTTCCGACAACCACATGGCCGAGCAGAGGCCCCCGACCAACAGCACGCAGAGGCCGAACATGACCAGGAAGGTACCCGCCAGGATGTTCCACCCGCGCCCGCTGCCGCCTTCGCTCATGCCGGTACTCCGCCCATCGCCCGCAGCTTGCCCGCGCCGGGGGCCCCGGGCCGATAGAAGCTGTTGTAGGTGTCGAACGGAATCATCCGTCCGTCCGGCGTTGCGAAGTGGATGCAGCTGCGCTTCACCGTGCCGATGTCGAAATTGTAGCGATCGAGGAACTGGATGATCGCGACCTTGAACGTGTCCTTGTAGGAGAGGCTGGCGGGTGCCTCGATCCCCGGGAGGCAGCAGAACAGGCTGGAGAGCCGCTCCTCGCCGTTCGCCTCGTTGGTCGAGAGGGAGAGCAGGTCGAAGACGCGCGCCTTGAGTGCCGGGTCGCGCTCGAAGCTGATCGTGTTGGGCGCGGCGGCGACGATCTCCTCGCGCGGCATCAGCCGGGTGACCGGAAGCACCGAGCCCCCGGCGCGGATGCCGTAGCCGATGCAGATCTGATCCGGGTTGCAGGGCAGGGGGACGAGGTCGTCCAGGGCGAAGTGGCCGCCCTCGGCGATCCGTCGCCGCAGGCCTGAAAGGGTGGTGCGGTGGACCGCGGGATCGAAGCCGTGGTTGCGGCCAGCGTCCTGAACCGGCTGGAACACGACGCCGCGAACGCAGGACCAGCCGAGCGCATGCTCGACGATCGCGGCGGCCTCGTGGTCGTTGACGCCCTTCCGAACGGCACAGACGAGGGTCGTCGACACCCCTGCCGCCTCTAGCCGCTCCAGCGCGCGGGCGCGGATCTTCGAGAGCCGCGCCCCCCGCAGCGCCATCAGCGCGTCCTCCGATAGGCTGTCGAACTGGAGATAGGCCTCGAATCCAGGCCCGAGTGCCGCCAGCCGCTCGGCGAAGCCGTCCTCGGTCGCGATCCTGAGGCCGTTGGTGTTGATCATCAGGTGCCGGATCGGACGCGCGCGGGCGGCGGCGAGGATCTCCCAGAATTGCGGGTGGATGGTCGGCTCGCCCCCGGAGAGCTGGACGAGGTCGGGCTCGCCCTCGGCAGCGACGACCGCGTCGAGCATCGCCTCCACCTCGGCCAGCGGACGGTGGCCGCCCTTGCCGACCGCGCTCTCGGCGAAGCAGACCGGGCACGTGAGGTTGCAGGCGTCGTTTATCTCCACCAGCGCGAGGCAGGAGTGCTGCTCATGGTCCGGGCAGAGGCCACAGTCCCAGGGGCAGCCGCGCTCGGTCCGAGTGGCGTTGGCGAGCGGGCGGTCCCCCGGCTTCAGCCACTGCTTGGTGGAGAGCCAATAGTCCGCGTCGTCCTCGATCAGCGTCTTCATGACGCCGTGCTCGCGGCACCGTTTCTGGAGGTAGACCCGCCCTTCCTCGCCGATGATCTTGGCGGGCACCAGCTCCCAGCAGGTTTCGCACAGGCTGGTGGTCTGGCCGTAGAACAGCCACGGCACGCTCTTGCGGCTGAGATCAGCGGTTCCGGCGAGCGCGTGCATCGAAGACCAGAGCGTAAGCGATCATGGACAGAGCGAGAAGCTGGAAAATGTCGAGCGGCCCGAGCACCCGCGGGTAGGGCTTGAACAACTCCCACAGGAAACGCTGCGAGGCGTAGAAGAGGGTGAAGAGGTAAAAGGCGCGGTCGCTGGTCCAGGCCGCTCGCCGGGAGAGGGCGGCGATGTAGATGGCGACGAAGGCGAGCATGGAAAGGCTCTCGTAGAGCTGGACGGGGTGGCGAGGGATGCCGTCGCCGAGGTCGACGCCCCAAGGGAGGTTGGTCGGCGTCCCGTAGGTCTCGTCCGGCAGGCCCGCGAAGAGGCAGCCCCAGCGGCCGACGGCGATGCCAAGCGCGAGCGGCCCGACCCAGATCGATCCTGTCGAGCCGTAAATGCCGCGGGCGAGCTTGTAGAGCTCCACCGCGACGATGGCGCCGCCGAGCGCGCCGGCAATGCTGTGCGACGGGTGCGGGGACACGGTGAGGCCGGTGTTGAGGGAGCCGAAGCCCCAGGCGCCCACGACCGCACCGACCCCGAGGGCGGCGACGTAGAGGCGGCCGGCCCGCGCCGCCACGGATTCGGCGGCCGCCCTCAGCCGCCAGCGGTAGAGGAGGTGACCGAGCAGCCCCGCCAACGCCCAGGCGAGGACGTCGAACAGGATGTGCAGCGAGGGGTCGGTTGGTAACCTAATTGGCGGCACCGGTGGGTCCGGCGAGATACTCCAGCCACCGGACGACCTCGACCGCGAGGGCGATGCGATGGTCGGCGAAGCTGTGGTCGCTGTCGAGCTCCACCGCTGTCAGCCGCCCCGCTCCCGCGGCCCGGATTGCGTCGGCCAGCGCCTTGTTCTCCGCCGCGCCGCCGTGGGTGGCATAGACGGTCAGCACCGGCAGCCCTGCGAGCCGCGGCGCCAGCGCGGGGAGCTTCCACTCGCTCCGGCGGGCGATCAGCTCGTCGTAGAGGGTTGAGACGGTCGCGCCTTGCAGGGCGTTGCCGAGATCGTCGAAACCTTGCTCGAAGGCCTTGCGAGCCGCTGCGCCGCCGGACGCCAGCTCCTCGCCCGTCGCGCCGGCGTTCCACGCGTCGAGCAGGACGAGCGCGGCGACGTCCTGCGCCCTGGCGGCATGGAGGGCGGCAGCGAGGCCGCCCATCGAATGGCCGGCGATCACCAGCCGGCGCGGGTCGATGCCATAATCCCGCGCCGCGTCCGCGCTGCTCAGAAATGCCATCGCTGCGTCGGTGTCTTCGATCGCGCCGGCGATGGAGAAGCGGCCGGGCGATCCCCAGGCGCCGCGATAGGTGAAGGTCAGCACGTTCCACCCGGCGCGCCGCACCGCCTGGGCAAGGTCGAGGTTGCGCTCGTTGCCGGGCAGGCCGTGGAGCAGGAGCATGGTCGGATGCGGCCCTTCGCCGGCGGCGAGAAAAAAGAGGGCGTTCATCCCCTCACCGCGGCTCGGCACGAGCAGCTGCCGGTTGCGCGCCGGAAAGGCCGCATCGCGCGGCGGGTCGGCGATGACCGGGGGAGGCGTCCGCTTCGGAAAGACGCCGATCCCCGGCCCCGCATCTATGGCGACAATCTTGTCGGCGCACGCCTCGGGCAGAGGCTCCGCCGCTCCAAGTTCGTAGAGCTGCGTGCACAGCTCCAAGATCTGATCCTCCGCCGGCTGGGCCGCCTGGGCGGAACCGCTCCAGGCGCCGAGCAGCGCAAGCGCGGCAAGCAGCTTTTTCATGAGCCCTCTCCCTGTGGCGGCGGAGGATGCCAGTTCCGCGGCCGCTTAGGAAGCGGGCGGCCGGCGCTTCCGGTCGGACCAGTCGGTTACCTCCCACCCCTCCGCCTTCGCCAAGCGCATGAGCCGCGCGTGAGGGTTGGCGGCCACTGCTTCGTCCGCCCAGCGGTGGACGTGGTGATCGGAGACGTGGTCGGAGTAGAAGCGGATGTGCACCGCGTCGCGGGCGAGGCCCTCGCGCTGCAGCCACGCCTCGATCATGTCGAGCTTCACCGGGCCGTAGCAGTTTCGGCCTTCGATGCGGGCGATGACGCGGCCCTCCGCGTCGCTCGTGGTTTCGGTGGCGACGACGTCGTCGAAGCCGAGCCTCCGGGCGATCGAGGCCGCGTAGAGGCGGTAGGAGGCGGTGGCCATCACCAGCCGCCGGCCCGCCGCGCGGTCGGCGGCGATAGCCCGCCGCGCGCCGGGCATGATGTTCGAGGCGAGCTGCTTCTCGGCGAAGCTTTCCACCACCGGCTCGAGCCGCTCCGGTACCACGCCGCGGCCGACGAGCAGGCGATAGTTGATCTCCTTGAGGCGGCCGCGGTCGAGCAGCTTCAGCAGATAGGCGAGCATGGAGAGCAGGACGAGCGGGAAGAGCAGCAGCCGCCACGGCGCGAGCTGCAGCGCCGCATGGACGAGGAACGGCGTGTAGGTCGCGCGCCGGGTGATCGTCCGGTCCATGTCGTAGATTGCCAGCTGTGCCTTCATCGTCCCGGCCCGCAAGCACAGGAGCAGGGCGCTTGTCCAGTTGCCGAGCCGGGGGAATGACGGCATGAAGCGCACATGAGTACGGTCGCCCGGTTCACCGAGAGCGTTGAGAAAGGGCGGCGCGTCCTGCATTTCCAGGGCGACCTCACCTTGCCACGCCTCGGGCCGCTGCCGACGCGGCTGGAGCGGCTGAAGGGCAACGGCTTCGTCCTCGATCTCAGCAACGTCGAGCGGATGGACACGATCGGCGCCTGGATCGTCCACCGGACGGCGCGGGACCGCGGCGCCGAGATCGTGGGCGCGGTGGACGGGGTCCGCACGCTGATCGACCAGGTCGCCGGGCTCGACCAGCCGGTCAAGGTCCGCCCGGACCCGCCTTCGCCGCTGATCCGCGTGCTCGGCCAGATGGGCACCGCGACGATCGAGGCGGGGCGCACCCTCGTCGGCCTCCTCACCTTCTTCGGCGGCATGCTCGTCGCGATCGCCCATGTGCTGCGCGAGCCCCGGCGGTTCCGCCTGAACGCGGTCGTTCAGCGCTTCGAGGTGGTCGGCGTCCACGCCTTCGGCATCATCGGCCTGATGAGCTTCCTCGTCGGCATCGTCATCGCCCAGCAGGGCGCGGTGCAGCTCAGGCAATTCGGCGCAGACGTGTTCACCGTCAACCTGATCGGCCGCAGCTCGGTCAAGGAACTCGGCGTCCTCATGACTGCCATCATGGTCGCCGGCCGATCCGGCTCCTCCTTCGCCGCCCAGCTCGGATCGATGAAGCTTGCCGAGGAAGTGGACGCGATGCGCACGATCGGCGTCTCGCCGATGGAGGCGCTGGTCCTGCCGCGGGTGTTCGCGACCGTGCTGATGATGCCTTTGCTCGGCTTCTACGCCGCGATCGTCGCGATCATCGGCGGCGGCGTCTTCTGCTGGATCGGGCTCGACATCGCGCCGATCACATTCGTCCAGCGCACCCGCGAGGTCGTGCCGATCACCGACCTCTGGCAGATGCTGGTGAAGGCGCCGGTCTTCGGCCTCATCATCGCCATGGCCGGGTGCTTCCAGGGCATGCAGGTCGAGGGCAGCGCCGAAGAGGTCGGCCTTCGCACCACCACCGCTGTCGTCCAGGGCATCTTTCTGGTGATCGTGCTCGACGCCTTTTTCGCGGTCTTCTTCACCGAGGTGGGCTGGCTGTGAGCGAGGAAGCGGATGCGCTCATCTCGGTCCGTGGGCTGCGCAACGTTTTCGGCGAGCAGACCATCCATGACGGGCTCGACCTGGACGTGCGGCGCGGCGAGATCCTTGGGATCGTCGGCGGCTCCGGCACCGGAAAGTCGGTGCTGATGCGCTCGATCATCGGGCTGCAGACGCCCGACGAAGGTGAGGTTACGGTGTTCGGCCAGCCGGTGATCGGCCGCGACGACGCGCAGCTGCAGCCGATCCGCAAGCGCTGGGGCATCCTCTTCCAGGGCGCCGCGCTCTTCTCGACGCTGACCGTGGCCGAGAACGTCCAGGTGCCGCTGCGGGAATTCTATCCACGGCTCAAGGAGCGGCTGCTCGACGAGATCGCCGCCTACAAGATCGTCATGGTCGGCCTGCCCGCCAATGCGGGCCCGAAATACCCGTCGGAGCTTTCCGGCGGCATGAAGAAGCGTGCCGGCATCGCCCGCGCCCTCGCGCTCGATCCGGAGCTGCTCTTCCTCGACGAGCCGACCGCCGGCCTCGATCCGATCGGCGCGGCGGCGTTCGACCAGCTGGTGATGGACCTGCGCGAGCGGCTCGGCCTCACGGTGTTCCTGATCACGCACGATCTCGACACGCTCCACGCGATCTGCGACCGAGTGGCGGTGCTGGCCGAGCGCAAGGTCATCGCGGTAGGAACGATTCCGGAATTGCTCGCTTTGGATCACCCGTGGATTCAGGAATATTTCGCAGGGCCGCGCGGGCGGGCGGCCGAAGAGGCGGTGGAGGCCGCCGAGGATGCGCAGGGGGTCGCTGAAGCCTGATGGAAACCCGGTCCAACCACCTTCTCGTCGGCGCGGTCGTGATGGGCGTGCTCGTCGCGCTGCTCGCTTTCATCATCTGGCTGTCGCAGGCCGGCGGAGACACCGACAAACGCTACGACATCTTCTTCCGCCAAGCCGTGGACGGCCTCACGAAAGGCTCCGTCGTCACCTTCTCCGGCGTTCCCGTCGGCAGTGTGGAATCGATCAACCTGGAGCCGAACACGCCGGAGTTCGTGCGGGTCCGCATTGCGTTGAACGAGAAGACACCGGTCCTCGTCGGAACCACCGCGACGATCAAGGGCGTCGGCTTCACGGGCGTGTCGCAGATTCAGCTCGACCCCGCGGAGCGCAAGCAGGGCCGCCGAACCGCGGTCCATGCGCTCGCCTGCCCCGAGCAGGATGCGAGCGCGCAATGCCCGTACGGGGTGCCGATCATCCCCACCAAGCCCGGCGGCTTCGCCCAGCTGCTGAGCAGCGCCCCCGAGCTGCTCGAGCGGGTTTCGACGCTGACCGAGCGGCTGACCGAGCTGCTCTCGGACCGCAACCAGGCGTCGATCGCGGCGATCCTCGAGAACGTGCAGGTGATCAGCCGTAACCTCGCCGCACGCTCGGACGAGATCGCCGCGACCATGGCCGACGCTCGCATCGCCATCCGGCAGGCCGGTGACGCCGCCGACCGCTTCGGGCGCCTCGCCGACACCAGCAACGATGTCCTCAACCGCGACGCGCGTCCGCTGATCAGGGACCTCAGGACCACAGTCCGCGCCGCACAGACGAGCATGGAGAATCTCGACGCCGTCCTCGCCTCGGCGAAGCCCGGCGTCGAGGCCTTCTCGACCCGCACGCTTCCCGAGGTCGGCCAGCTCGTCCGTGACCTTCGCGGCACCAGCCAGGCACTGAGGAGCCTCAGCGAACGCCTCGACCAGCAGGGAATTAGCGGTGCGCTCGGCGGCCAGAAGCTGCCGGACTACCGCCCGGAGAAGAGCCGATGAGCCCGATGAGCCGAATGAAGATCCTCGCCTCCGCCGCGCCACTGCTGGCGCTGTCGGCCTGCCTGGGCGGTGCAAAGGTGCCGCCTGAGCTGCTGACGCTGACCGCCGCCTCGGCGCCGGCGCCGGCCCAGCCGCGCAGCGCCGCGCAGGGGCAGGTAATCACGGTGACGTCGCCGACGGTCCCGCAGGCGATCAACACCAACCGGGTCGCCGTCTACGTCGCGCCGACCAGCATCCAGTATCTGAAGGGCGGCCAGTGGGCGGACAAGCCGAACGAGCTGTTCCGGCTGCTCCTTTCCGAGACGCTGGCGTCGCGCACCGGCTGGGTCGTGCTCGATCCGTCGGTCTACACCCAGGTGCAGGGCGCGACGCTTGGCGGCCAGCTCCTCCGGTTCGGCTATGACCCTAGCCGGGGCGAGGCGGTCGTGCTGTTCGAGGCCAATTTGACCCGACCGCAGCAGGCGGTGTCTACGAACCGCTTCGAAGCCCGGGTGCCGGCCGCTCCGGCCGAGGCGGCGCAGGTGGCCAGCGCGCTCAACCAGGCGGCCAACCAGGTCGCGGCCCAGGTCGCCGACTGGGCCCGCTGAGCGAGCGAAGTCAGCCCATGCTCTTCGAAGCCTGTTCGTAGACCTCCTTCGACAGCCCCGGCGCGGCCAGGACCCGCTCCAGTTGGGCCTTCATCAGGTCTTGCCGGCCCGCATCGAACCTGCGCCAGCGGCCGAGGGCCGGCACCAGCCGCGCCGCCGTCTGCGGGTTGAGCCGGTCGACCGAGACGATCATGTCCGCGAGAAACCGGTAGCCCCGGCCCGAGCCGTCATGGAGGGCGCGCTGGTTCGTCGCGAAGGCGCCGGCGAGGGCGCGGACGCGGTTCGGATTGGCGAGCGTGAAGTCAGGATGTCGGGAAAGCCGCTCCGCGGCGTCCACCGTGTCCGCCCGCGTCGAGAGTGCCTGGACCATGAACCATTTGTCGAGGACCAGCGCATCCGCCCGGTAGCGCTCGTAGAAAGATGCGAGCGCCGGCCCCCGCTCGGCCGCGTCCGAATTGGCGAGGGCGGTGAGCGCGCCCTGCCGGTCGGTCATGTTGTCTGCCCCCTCGAACTGTCGGCGGGCGATGGAGGGCGCGTCATCGGCGCTAGACGCCATGAGGTAGCCGAGCGCGACGCTGCGCAGCCGCCGCGCGCCCTTGGCGGCGGGCGAATATTCGTAGCGGTTGGCGGCGGTGCGGGCGTAGGCGGCCCGCCATTCGCTCTCGAGCTCCCCGGCGAGGCGTTCCCGCAGGGAGTCGCGCGCGTCCGCAATCGCTTCCGGATCCACGACCAGCAGATGGTCCCCGATGAAGCTCTCCGTCGGCAGCAGCAGCGCCTCCCCTATGAAAGCGGGATCGAGGCTGTCGTCGGCCAGCGTCCGGCGCACCGCCTCGACCACCGGGCCTTGGTCGGCGGCGTCGGTGGAGACGGCCGCGAGCAGCGTGTCGAGCATCAGCTGCTGCATCGCTTCGTAGCGGGCGAACGGATCGTCGTCGTGCGCGGAGAGGAGGGCGAGGTCCGCCGGGCTGCGATCGGTCTCGACGATGACGGGGGCCGAGAAGCCGCGGTTGATCGACAGGAGCGGCTTTTCCGGGATGCCCTCGAGCGGGATTTCGGCACTTGGGTCGTCGAGAAGGACGAGCCGCTCGTCAAGCTTGGCGCCGCTCTCGCCGCCGAACACAGCGATCCGCAGGGGCACCGGCATCGGCTGCTTGAGCGGCTGCCCAGGGGTCGGCGGCACGTTCTGATTGAGCCGCAGCACCGCCCGACCGCTCTCACGGTCGTGCTCCACGGCGGCGCGGATCCGCGGCGTACCCGCCTGGGCGTACCAGAGGCGGAAGGCGGAGAGGTCGGCGCCGGTGGCATCCTCCATCGCGCGGACGAAATCCTCGCAGGTCACCGCCTCGCCGTCGTGCCGCTCGAAGTAGAGGTCGCATCCGGCGCGGAACCGCTCGGCGCCCAGGAGGGTATGGAGCATGCGGATGAGCTCGGCGCCCTTGTTGTAGATGGTGGCCGTGTAGAAGTTCGAGATCTCGATATAGCTGTCGGGGCGGACGGGGTGGGAGAGGGGGCCGGCATCCTCCGGGTACTGGGCGGCACGCAGCGCGCGGACGTCCTCGATCCGCTTGACTGCGGCCGAGCCTTGGTCCGCGGAGAATTGCTGGTCCCGAAAGACGGTGAAGCCCTCCTTCAGCGACAGCTGGAACCAGTCGCGGCAGGTCACCCGATTGCCCGACCAGTTGTGAAAATATTCGTGCGCCACCACGCCGGCGACCGCGTCGAAATCGGCATCGGTCGCCGTCTCCGGATCGGCGAGGATGAACCTCGAATTGAAGATGTTGAGGCCTTTGTTCTCCATCGCCCCGAAGTTGAAATCGGAGACGGCGACGATGTTGAAGACGTCGAGGTCGTACTCGCGCCCGTACACCTCCTCGTCCCATTTCATCGCGCTCTTGAGCGCCGTCATGGCGTGCGATGTGCGCTCAAGATCCGCCCCGCGCACCCAGATGCCGAGCTCGACGCTGCGCCCGGAGCGGGTGACGAAGCGGTCGCGGTTGGCGACAAGGTCGCCCGCGACGAGCGCGAAGAGGTATGAGGGCTTGGGGAACGGATCGTGCCACTCCGCCCAGTGCCGCCCGTCCGGAAGCTCCCCGCCGTCCAGCCGGTTGCCGTTCGAGAGCAGCACCGGGTACTGCGCCCGGTCCGCGACCATCCGCACCCGGTAGCGCGTGAGGACGTCCGGCCGGTCCGGAAAGGGCGTGATGCGGCGGAAGCCTTCCGCCTCGCACTGGGTGCACAGGATGCCGCCCGATTCGTAGAGGCCCATCAACTGCGTGTTGGCCGCCGGCGCGATCTCGACCGCGGTCTCGACGGTCGCAGCCTGCCCGGAAAGGGGCACGACCAACAGGCCCTCTTCCTCAGTCGCTTCGACGGGTGCGCCATCCACGCTGAGCGAGACGAGCTTCAGGGCGCATGCGTCGAGCCGAAGCGGGCGGTCGTGGCCGCCGTTGCGCCGGACCTGCAGGCAGGCGCGGACGGTGGTGCGATCGGCGGCGAGGTCGAAGTCGAGGTCGATCTCGGGGACGAGCCAGTCCGGCGGTCGGTAATCTTCGCGGCGGATCGCGGCGGGGGCGGCCGGAAGCTGGCTGGGGGCGTCGAGCATCAGCGGCATCTAGGAGGGCGGCCGGAGCGGTGCAATCGTCACGCCGTGCCAGGCCGCGCCTTTTGTTGCCGCACGTCGCGCGGGCGGGGAGCTTCGCCGCACCGGCGTCGTTGTCGGCCAATGCGCCTCGAAAAACAGAACCGCCGCTCATGCATCGGCATCCTCGTCTTCCTGGTCCTGCTGACCGCCCTGTTCCTCTGGATGATGTTCGGCGGAGGCGTCTCGCGCCACAGCACCGCGGACGATATCAAGGGCGACATAGATGGACCGGCGCCTCCCGCCGGACAGCCTTTGCCCAAGGGCGCGGCCAGACCGCCGGTGGCGGCGAAGCGCCCATGAACGGTCTCCCAGGCCGGGGAAGGAAGCAGACGATGAACGAACGAAAGCATGAAGAGCAGACGACCGCAGGGCCGGCCACCGACCCGCCCGGCGAGGGTGATACGATCGACGACGCCGCCAAGGAGGCGGTGCGGGAGATCGAGAAGCGCGGCACCGGCCATGCCGGCACCGGCGATATCGGCTGAGCCTCAGCGCTCCGTCTTGCGGGCGAGCTCCGCCCGCTCCCGCTTCGCGACCTCGGCGAGCGGGTGCTGCGGGTGGCGGGCGATGAAGAGGTCGTAAGCGTCGAGCGTCGCCGCTTTGCGCGCGGCGCACAGCTCCTGCCCGATCGCAATATTGCCGTCGCGCGCCGGCGGGACCTTCGCACCCACTTGTGCCTCCTTCGTGAACGGACCGGCCGGCGCCCCGAGGGCGAGGGCGCCGAGGCCGATCAGCCTGATCGTACGGCCCGCCGCGCCCGTCATAGCACGAACTGGCTGTCCAGGATCTCGGGCGTGCCGCTGGTGAAGGTGGCGATCACCTCATAGTCCGCCGCGCCGTTGCCGTCGACGTCGCCGTAGACGTGAACGGTGTTCCCGACCGTGGCCAGGCGCAGCTCGCCGGCCGTGCCGGAGAAGGCGTTGCCGTGGATCAGGGTGAAGGAGTCGTTCTCAGGGGTCCCGGCGATCGCGTCGATCCCGGAGACGTCGAGCTTGTCGGTGCCGCGCTGGAAATCGAGGATCGTGTCGGCCGATGCGCCGGGAGCGCTGTCGGATGCCTCGAACCAGCGGAACGTGTCGATCCCGCCGCCGCCCGTCAGCCGGTTCGTCGCTCCGTTGGCGGTGATAACGTCGGCTCCGGCGCCGCCGATCGCATTCTCGATCAGCGAGCGCGGGTCGTCGTTGTAGAGCAAGGCGTTGGCGACGTTGCCGCGGGCGTAGTGGGCGTCACCAAGGTCGGCGAGCTGCACCTTCGAGGTCGTTGTCCACTCGCCTGGGCGAAGGTCGATCTTCACCCCCCCGCTATAGTTGGAGAGGTCGTAGGTGTCGGTGCCGCCGCCGTCCCAGATGGTCATGAAGACCCGGTTGCCGCCGGGGGTCCACTGAACGGCGCCGTTGATGAGGAAGGCGCCGGTGGTGGCGTTCCAGGTGTAAATGCTGTTGCCGCCGTTGAAGGTGAAATCGGCGCCGTACATCTGCTGCAGAGCGGCGATGTCGTACATCATGAAGGTCTGGGCGAAGCCCCAGGTCTCGTTGCCGTAGCCGCTGCCGTCGTCGACCGACGCGCCGATATAGGCGCGGTATGTCATCACCGAATATTCCATCGAGTCGCGGTCCGGGCTGAGCGCCGGGGACTCGTGGCCGTGCTTGAGGCCGAGGGCGTGGCCGGTCTCGTGGATGAAGGTCGTCCACTGATAATTGCCGACCTTGGGCGTGGTGTAGCGGGTGGTGTTGTACCAGCTATCGCCGCCGTCGCCGGGACCCGGATAATAAGCATGCGCCGTGTCCGGATCGCCGGAGAGGGCGTAGCGCATCTGGGCCGTTCCGGGCTTCGTCGTCACCTGCGTGAAGCTGAGGTCGGTCAGGTTCGTGACCTGCGCGAGCACCGTCTTCACCGTCGCCTGCTGGGTGAGGTTCAGGCCCCGCATGCCGGCCTTGATCTCCTCGATACCCTCGTTCGAGGCGTAGTCGCTGGCGGTGGTCGTGAAGCCGTAGGTCACGTTGGTGGAGGACCAGGAGGCGCCGCTCAGGAGGGAGTCGACATTCTCCTGGTCGATCTGCTCCTTGCCCGCGGGCGGGCCGATGCTGACGTTCACGGTGTAGCCGCCGCTGCTGGTCGCCGTGCCGGTGTCCGCGTCCGTGAGCGATGCGACGGAGAAGGTGTAGGTCCCATCCGCCGGCGCCCGCACCCGGATCAGCGAGTCCATGTTGTGCGCCACGCCCTGGTGGGCGGTGGAGCCTGCGTCGAACTCGATCTGGTCGTCGTTCGAGGTGAGTTCCGTGCCGTCGGGGCCGAAGACCCGCACGAACGAATCGAGCGTGGTGGTGCCGTCCACGTCGAGGACCAGCAGCTCCCCGGCTTTGAGCGTGACGCTGAAGAAATCCTCGTCTCCGCCCGCGGCGACCTTGCCGGTGATCTTCGCCGTCGGCAGCGAGGGATCGGTGACGTTCGAGTCGGTGGTGGGCGCGAATTTCGACCGGTCGAGCGCCTGGGCGAGCGCGATGCTGTCATTCGCGGAGGATGTCTCCGCCACGGTATAGAGGGGCTTGGTCTCGGAAACGTCGGTGACGGAGAGGCTCACCGCCTGGCTGTCGCCGACGCCCGTCGAATCGACCGCGCTCACCGTGAAGCTGTAGGCGTTCTTCGTCTCGAAATCGGGCGAGCTGACGAACCGAACGGCGCCGGACTGGTCGATGGTAAAGCGCGCGGCGTCGGTGCCGCTGAGGCTGTAGACGATGCGGTCTCCGTCGGCGTCACTCGCCACGGTTTGGTAGACCACGGTCGAGGTGGCGACGTTTTCCTGGACGCTCCCGGACGCCGCGGAGGTGATCGTGGGCAGGCTGTTGGCGGCACCGCTTACCTGGAAGGTGGCCGCCGACAAGGAGAGGCCGGTGCCGACGGTCGCGAACTGGACCGCCGCCGCGCCGCCAACGCCGTCGGCGTCATAAAGGAGCGCGCCGGTGCCGCTGTTGTAGAGGATGCGGTCGTCCACGTCCGCGGCCGCGCTGGCGGCGCGGAACGCGCCCGTCGCCAAGTTTCCCGTGGCCAGCGCCGCGAAGGGAGCGCCGGCGTCGCCGGCGAGCACGATCTTGTCGGTGCCGGCGGTGAAGTCGGTGATCTTGTCGATATTGCCGGCGCCGAGCGCCGCGTCGAACAGGAACCGGTCGGCGCCCGCGCCGCCGGTCAGCGTGTCCGAGCCCGCGCCGCCGCTCAGCGTGTTCGCCGCGCCGTTGCCGGTGATCGCGTTGGCGAGGCCATTGCCGGTCCCGTTGACGGCGTTCCCGCCCGTGAGGAACAGGTTCTCGACATACTGGCCCGCCATGACGAAGCTGACCGAGCTGCGGACCGTGTCCGTCCCGCCGGACGCGGAGCTCTCGATGACGACGTCCCCGGCATTGTCGACATAGTAGGTGTCGTTGCCGGCCCCGCCTTCCAGCCTGTCCGCGCCTTCGGCGCCGTTGAGAACGTTCGCCGCCGCATTCCCGGTGATCTCGTTGCCGTGGCTGTTGCCGGTGCCGTCGATGGCGTTGCTGCCGGTGAGGAAGATCTTCTCGACGTAGCGGCCCGCCGCGGTGAAGCTCACCGAGCTGTAGACCGTGTCGGTGCCGCCGGTGGCGCTGCTCTCGATCACCTTGTCGCCGATGTCGTCGACATAATAAGTGTCGTTGCCGTTGCCGCCGTTCAGCGTGTCGGCGCCTGCACCGCCGTTGAGGACGTTGGCCGCGGCGTTGCCGGTGATGGCATTCGCATGGCTGTTGCCGGTGCCGTCGATCGCGGCGCTGCCGGTGAGCACCAGCGTCTCGATATAGCGTCCCGCGAGGCTGAAGCTGACCGAGCTGCGAACGATGTCGCTGCCGCCGGTCGCGTTGCTCTCGATGACGTTGTCGCCTGCATTGTCGACATAATAGGTGTCGTTGCCGTCGCCGCCGTTCATCGTGTCGGCGCCTTCGCCGCCGTTGAGGACGTTCGCCGCCGAATTGCCCGTGATCGTGTTGGTGAGGCTGTTGCCGGTGCCGTTGATGGCAGCGGTGCCGGTCAGCACGAGCGTCTCGATGTATCGGCCCGCCAGGCTGAACCCGACCGAGCTGCGAACCGTGTCGCTGCCGCCCGTTGCGCTGCTCTCGATCACGCTGTCGCCGACATTGTCGACATAATAGCTATCGTCACCGGCGCCGCCGTTCATCGTATCGGCGCCGCCGCGGCCGTCGAGGACGTTGGCGCCGGCATTGCCGGTGAGCTTCTGGTTGAAATCGTTGCCGGTGAGGTTGAGGGGGGTGGTGCTCGCCGCATCTGCGGCGAGAAGCGCCTCGATATAGCTGTCGGGAGCGAGCGCGTAGCTGACGCTGGCAAAGACGGTGTCGGTGCCTTCCCCCGCCCGTTCGACGACGATGTCGGCCGCGCTGTCGACATAATGCCTGTCGTTGCCGGTGCCGCCGTCGGTCCGGTCGGTGCCGGCGCCGCCGATCAGGACGTCATCGCCGGCCACGCCTTCGAGGACGTCATCCCCGGCTCCGCCTTCGAGGCGGTCATTGCCACTCGTACCCGTCGTCATCCGGCACCCTCATGATCCGGCCGCCACATTTGGTCGGCTCCGTTCCGACAGGCGGCCGGGCGCGCGTCTGCGCCCGTGCGGCACCTGTCCTTGTTGCTGCCCCCGCCCTCTAAGTATCGGTAGATGCTGGAAAAAGCCAGCCTTTCAAAGAAGGGCGGGCTTTTGCCCGCCCCTCCGCTTGTCAGCCCTTCGGCGACGCCGCAGTCGCGCTCGCGACGGCGGCCTCGAACTCGGCCTTGGTGAGGCTGAGGAGCAGGCCCTTCTTGTTGATGCCGAAGCCTTCGACCGGAACCTTCACCTTGCCGGCCGCCGAGGTCACGATGGCGCCGTCCGCCTCGACGGACTCGATCGTGCCGATGACGGCGCCGCGCTTGTCGCGGACCTGGGTGCCGGGCGCGAGGTCCGCAAGGTTCGCCGGAACCGCCTTGTTGCCGGTGACGACGGTCCGCTCCTGCTTGCCGATCAGCTGATTGTAGCTTTGACGCTCGTCGTTCATCTCGCGGGTGACGTTGGCGGCGTTGGCGCTGCCGGGAGCGGGGCCGCTCTGGGCCTGGGCGAGGGCGGTGCCCGAAGACAGCGCAGCAGCCGTGAGGGCGATGGCGAGGTGGAAGCGTCGCGTCATGAATTTTTCCCCGTATTTTTCAATTAGATGAGAAGGCGCGCTCAGCGCCACGCCGACTGTTCAGATAGCTGAACCGACATGAATGGGAAATGAGCGGAAGCCCCGCGTCCCGTTCCCGAGCGCGCCGCGGCTGTCAAGACGGCGCGGCGGCCTGCCGCGCTCCGAGCGCCAGCGAAAGGCCGGTGAGCGCCAGCAGCCCGCCTGCGACGGCGAGCACGGACCAGCGATAGCCCTCGAACAGTGTCGACAGGCCCATCGCGAGCACCGGCACGAGGATGCTTGAATAGGCCGCCTTGGCCGGACCGACCAGGCGGATGATGCCGAAATAGAGGGTGAAGGCGAGGGCTGAGGCCGCGAGGCCGAGGTAGAGGAGGCCCGCCCAATAGCCGGCGCGGCTCTCTACCACCGGCGGTCCGTACAGGATGGCGGCGGTCGCCGCGTTGCCGATGACACCGTAGACCATCCCCCAGGCGAGCATCGCCGCCGGCGGACGCCGACGCAGGCGCTCGCTCCCCTGCATGATATTGGATACGGAGGCGGAGAGCACAGCAAGCAGCGTGAGCCCGATGCCGAGAAGCACCTCGTGCGGCGCGGCTTCGCTGGCGCGCATCTCCTGCACGAAGAGGAGAGCGACGCCCACCACCGCGACGACCGAACCGGCGACGAAGCGCCCGGTGACCCTCTGCTTCAGGAAAAGCCGGCCGAGCGCGCTGTTCGGCACCAGCAGAAGGGCGAAGACGACCGCGACCAGGCCGGAGGTGATGTAGAGCTCCGCCGCGTAGACGAAGTTGAAGTTCAGGTAGAATTGCGGGATGCCGAACAGGAGGGCGAGGAGATGCCCATGGCGGCCGATGCGCAGCGGCTCGCCGCGCCACCGGGCGTACGCGAACATGGCGGCGGCGGCGATGGTGAAGCGGTAGGTGACCGACCAGGTCGGCGGCACCGCTCCGAGCTGGTCCTTGATGACGAGCCAGGTCGAGCCCCAGATCAGGGTCACCAGGGCGAAGGGGATGAGGACCCGCGGCTGGAGAAAGGTGGGCTCGCCGCTCACAGCGCCGCGATGGCGGCCGCGAGCGCCTCGATCGCCGCCGGGTCGCTATCCCAGCTGGTCACCAGCCGCGCCTCGCCCACGCCCCAGTCGTAGAAGTCGAAGCCCTGCGCCCGCAGCGCCGCCGCTTCGGCGGGCGTGATGCGGAGGAAGACTTCGTTCGCTTCCACCGGCAGGACCAGCCGGTCCCCGGCGGCGGCGGCGAGGCTTGCGGCGCCTTGGTTGGCGGCGCGGGCGTTGCGCAGCCAGACCTCACCTTCCAGCATGGCAAGAATCTGGGCGGCCATGAACCGTCCTTTCGAAAGGAGGTGCCCCGCGCGCTTGCGCCGGTAGAGCGTCGCCTCGCGCAGCTCTGGCCGGAAGAAAATCAGGGCCTCCGAGCACATACCGCCATTCTTGACGAAGCCGAAGCTCAGCGCGTCGACCCCCGCCTTCCAGGTGAGCTCCGCGGGCGTGCAGCCCAGCCGGACGAGCGCGTTGGCGAAGCGGGCGCCGTCCATGTGGAAGCCAAGGCCGCGCTCGCGGCAAAGCGCGCCGAGCGCTGCGACCTCCTCGGCCGTGTAGACGAGGCCGTATTCGGTCGCGTTGGTGATCGACAACGCGGCGGGCTGCGCCTGGTGGACGTCCTTGCGGACGCCGTCGATCAGGGTCGCGACGGCGGGGGGCGTCAGCTTGGCTCCCTCGCCTTCGCCGAGGAGCAGCTTCGCACCGTGTGTGTAGAATTCGGGGGCTCCGCATTCGTCATTCTGGATGTGCGCCTCGCGGTGGCAGATGATGCTGCCGTGGGGTGGGCACATCGCGGCGAGGGCGAGGGAGTTGGCCGCGGTTCCGGTTGCGATCCAGAGGGCGGCAACCTTGGTTTCGAACAGCTCGGAGAAAGCCTCGTCGAGGCGGGCGCTCCAGCGGTCGCCATCATAGGCGGTGTCGAGCTGGTTGGCGGCGGCGATGGCGGCCATCACCTCGCGACAGGCGGCGGCGGCGTTGTCGGAAAAGAAGCGCATGGGCGGCGCCATAGAGGGCGGCCCGGCCAGGTCAATCGCGCCGGCGCCTGGGCGATGTCGGCGCGAAAATCCGCAGGCGACCGGCGGAAATCTTTACCACAATTTAGGTGCCTTTCGCCTAGGGTCCATCGCGAACACGGGAAAGACGAGGACGTAGATGGGCGTGGAACCGTATCTGGACGGGGCAGTCGAGGGGAAGCGGACGGCGCGGCGCGCGCGCGTGTTGCTGGCCGCGAAGCTGCACACTCCGGCGGGCGAGGTCGAGGCCCGGCTGCGCGACCTTTCGCGCAAGGGCGCCCTCGTCGAGTGTATGACCATGCCGCCGGTCGGCACTGAAGTCATCTTCAGTCGCGGCTCGATCAGCGTGCCCGCGCGGGTGGCGTGGGTCGGCGCGAATCGGGTCGGCCTGGAATTCGCGTACATGATCGACGAGAACGAGGTCCTGGTGCAGCTCAAGCGGACCAGCGGTGACGGCAACCAGCCGCGCTTCCGCCGGCCGCGCCTGTTCGGGGAAGACCTGACGGTGCAGGAGCGCAAGCTCGCCCAGCTGTGGGGCGCCACCGTCGGGATCGCCGTTCCGGGCGAGTGAGGCTGGGCCGGGCGATGAGCTTCAGCGCGCAACTTTCCACCGTCCCCGGATCGGAAGGACGCCGCGCCGCGAGGGCGGAGCTGCTGCTCGGCGCGGGCCTGCGCCAGCGCGGCGCGCATTCGGTGACGGTGCAGATCATCGATCTCTCCACCCACGGCTTCCGCGCCGCCACGCACCTCAGCCTGATCGAAGGATCCGACGTGTGGCTGAAGCTCCCCGGTCTCGAGAGCCTCCACGCGCGCGTCGTGTGGATGCGGGGCCACCTGCTCGGCTGCGAGTTCGTCCGGCCGCTTCACCCGGCCGTCATGGACATGATCGTCCGCAACTCCGGCCACTAGCCTTAGCGCCCCGGCTCGGCGAAGGAGGGGCCTCCTTCCCCTCTACCGAGCGACGCCATGACTATTCCTCTGCGCCCGGTACTGCTCCTCCTCGCCGCTTTCTGTTGCGCGTCGGGGGCGCCGGCTCCCCTTGCCTCGAACGGATCCGCGCCGGCGGGCGAGCCGGTGATGGGGGGCGACCTCCGCGGCGTCAGTCCGATCACCGACCGAATCGTCATGGTCGAGCTGACCGATGCCAAAGTCACCAAGTGGCCGACGCTGGGGAACGGCAGCGACGGCGAGATTCGCTACCGGCTGGTCGATCTGGAGCGGGCGGTCCGCCCCGATTCCTACCGGATCACCAGCCCCGACGACCGGGCCTACTCGCACGGCCTCCGGCCGGTGCGGGTCGGTCGGAAGAGCAAGGGGGCGGACTTCGTGAACACGCCCGGCGGCATCGCCTGGACGATGCGGCACATGCTGTATCTGGAGCTTCCGCGGCCGATGGCGCCGGGCAAGAGCTACAGCTTCGCGTTGGACGGGCTGGCGAGCACGCGCAAAGCGGTGACTATGCGGTTCCGTCCGCGCGAGGTCCGCTCCGAAACCATTCACATCAACCAGGTCGGCTACCGGCCCGACGCTCCGGCCAAATACGCCTATCTCTCCCACTGGGCCGGCGACCTGGGGCCCATCCCGCTCGACGCCTACGCCACCCGTACCTTTGCGGTGGTCGACGCCGTCACCGGCAGGATCGTGCTCACGGGCAAGCCGCGCCTGCGCAAGCGGGTCGGTGGCCCGCCGGACACCTCCCGCACCGAAGAAGCCCGCAACTATGTCGGCGCGGACTTGTGGGAGCTCGATTTCTCCGCCCTCCGCCGGCCCGGCGAATATTATATCGCGGTGGAGCGGCTGGGGCGCTCCTTTCCGTTTCGGATTGCTTCCGACATCTACCGCCAGCCCTACGTCACCACCGCACGGGCGCTCTACCACCAGCGCGACGGGGTGGAGATCGAGGCGGCGCACAGCGACCATCCGCGCCCCGCCTGCCACCATCCGGCGAAGACCGGCACCGTCTTCCGCGCGACCACCGCCCGCTACATGGACCAGCCGCACAGCGACGGCTGGCCGGAGGCGGACGAGCATTTGACGGGCGAGACCCGCGCCATCTGGGGCGGCTACCATGATGCCGGAGACTGGGACCGCGAAGGGGGGCACATCAACGTCCCCGCCCACCTGCTCATGGCCTACGAGTTCGCGCCGGCGAATTTCCGAGACGGAGATCTCAACATCCCGGAGAGCGGCAACGGCATTCCGGACATAGTCGACGAGGCGCTGTGGGGCCTCGATTTCTGGCGGCGCCTGCAGCGGGCGGACGGGGGTGTCAGCGTCGGCACTTTCGCCTCGAGCTGGCCGAAGACCGGCGAGACCTGCTGGACCGACACGCTCAAATGGTACGTCTACGCCGAAGAGCCGGCGATGAGCTACCGCTACGCGGCGGTGGCGATGCAGGCGGCTTACGTCCTGCGCACCATGGGCATGGCCGATCGGGCCCGCGACTATTCCGACAGCGCGCAGCGGGCCTATTCATGGGCCGGGCGCAATCTGCGGGAGGACGACGAGGCGAAAGTCCGCGACGACCGTCAGCGCGCCGCAGCCTGGTTCTTCAAGACGCTGGGCGACACGCAATACCAGGACCAGTTCCGGCGGGACCTCAAGGTCACCCGGGAAGGCATCCCGCTGTTCGAATGGGAACGGCACGACCAGCGCTTCGCCACCTACGCCTATCTCACCACCGACGGCGCGAAGATCGAGCGGGACCTCGAGGCGATGCTGCGGCGGGCGCTGCTTCGCTGGGCCGACGAGGAGTTCGTGGAGACGGCGGAGGCGAGGGGTCTGCGCAACGGCTATCGGTTCGACACGCCGATGTGGTGGGGCGCCGCCGCCCATCCCCGTGTCATCCCGCTGATGGTCGCGCACCATCTGACCCGCGATCCAAAGTACATGAAGCCCTACTTCACCGCGCTCGACTTCACCTTCGGCACCAATCCGTTGAACATGACGTGGGTGACCGGCCTCGGCGCCCGCTCGCCACGACAGGTGATGAACATCAATAGCTGGTACAGCGCGCCCGGAAAGCCGGTCCCAGGCCTGCTGCCGATGGGACCCTACCGCTACGAAACCGGAGATCCGCCTGGGCCGTGGGACCCGCGCTTCGCCGCCGCGAAGACGGCCTACCCGCACCCGCGTCTGTGGCCGCCCTACGAGCTGTGGTTCGAAATCCGCCAGACGCCCGCGACGAACGAATATGTCGTCGAAAGCAGCGCAGAAGCGGCGGCCGCGTTCGGCTATGTGGCCGGGCCTGCGGGCTAGGGGACGGTGGTGCTGCCGGTGAGGATTGAACTCACGACCTCAGCCTTACCAAGGATGCGCTCTACCACTGAGCTACGGCAGCATGTCACCTGTCGGAGGAGGCGGCGCTATGGCCGGGGGGCGCATCCAATGTCAAGGAGCAGGGAGGCAACGGACTGAGGCCGATGGCGAAACGCGACGAAGAACGGGAGAAAAGGCTGGCCGAGGCGCTGCGCCAGAATCTGCGCCGAAGAAAGGCCCAAGCGCGGGGGGAGGCTGATAAGTCCCCTCCCCTGGAGGGGCAGGGATAGGGGTGGGGGTTTACGGCGTCTGAAACTTATCTCCGAGGCAGAGACCCCTCACCCCCTCCCATGAAGTGCCACTCAGGCTCCGTCCGGGGGACGGAGCCGGGCACTTCATCCCCCGAGGGAGAGGGGAGTCATAGCGGCCGGCACTGCTCTTGGAGCCAGGCCTTGACCTCGCCATCCAGCTGGGGGCCGACCACATCCAGCACCTGCGCGTGATACGCATTGAGCCACTGGCGCTCCTCCGGCGTGAGGAGGCTCTCTGCGACAAGCGTCCTGTCGATCGGCGCGAAGGTCAGGGTCTCGAAGCCGAGCATCTTCTTCTCGGCGCCCTCGATCTCGCGCCGCTCGACGAGGACCAGGTTCTCGACCCGTATCCCGTAATGCCCCGTCTTGTAATAACCCGGCTCGTTCGAGAGGAGCATGCCGGCGCGGAGCGGCTCGTCGCCGCCGGACTGGCTGCTGCCGGGCGGGGAGATGCGCTGCGGCCCCTCGTGCACGGCGAGGTAGGCGCCCACGCCGTGGCCGGTCCCGTGGGCGTAGTCGAGCCCCGCTTCCCAGAGGAACTGGCGGGCGAAGCTGTCCAGCTGGCTGCCGCGCGTGCCCTCCGGGAAAACCGCCCGCGCGACGGCGATATGGCCCTTGAGCACGCGGGTGAAGCGGTCGCGCATCTCGGCGGTCGGGGTGCCGATCGCCACCGTGCGGGTGACGTCCGTGGTGCCGTCCGGATACTGGCCGCCGGAATCGACCAGGTAGAGCGAGTCCATCTCGATCGGACGATTGGTCTCCTCCGTCACCCGGTAGTGGACGATGGCGCCGTTCGGTCCCGCGCCGGAGATGGTGTCGAAGCTCGTGTCGCGCAGGTCACCCGCCGCCTGCCGGAAGTCGAGCAGCTTCTCGGCGGCGCCAAGCTCGTCGACGCCGCCCTTCGGCGCCTCGAGCGACAGCCAGTGGAGGAACCGGGTGAGAGCCGCCCCGTCGCGCGCCTGGGCGGCCCGGTGGCCGGCGATCTCAACCTCGTTCTTGATCGCCTTGGGGAGAACCGCCGGGTCGCGCTTCGCGACGATCTTAGCCCCCGCCGCTTCCAGCGCGTCGAAGATCGCCGCCACCGCCCGCTCCGGATCGGCCGCGACGGTCTTGCCGGCGAGGCCGGCGAGATAGGGCGCGAAGGCGCTCCGCTCGTGCACCCGCACCGCATTGCCGAGGTGCTGGTGGACGTCGTCGCCGATCTTCTCCGGCTCGACGAACATGTCGGCGGTTCCATCCGCATGGACGACAGCGAAAGAGAGGGCCACGGGCGTGTGCTCGACGTCCTCGCCGCGGACGTTGAAGGTCCAGGCGATCGAATCGAGCGCCGAGAGCACCGCCGCGTCGGCTTTCTCGGACCTGAGCCAGTCGGCCATCTCTTGCCGCTTGGCGGCCGACGGCTTGCCGGCATGTTCGTCGCCCTGGACGACCAGCCGCGCCTTCGACGGCTCGGGCTTGTCGGCCCACACTGCATCGATCGGGTTGCGGCGAACGGCAACCAGCTCCGCGCCCCTATCGGCGAGCGCCTCGCGCGCCCTCTTCACCCAGTCGCGCGTGTGGAGCCACGGATCGTAGCCGATCCGGCCGCCGTCCGGCGCGTGCTCCTTCAGCCAGTCGGCGACGCTGGTCTCGGGGACCGACTGGTAGCTCCAGTGGCGCCCGTCGACCTGGTCCCGCACCTGCAGCGTGTAGCGTCCATCCACGAAGATCGCCGCTTCCTCCGGCAGCACCGCCGCCGATCCGGCCGACCCCTGGAAGCCGGTCAGCCAGGCGAGGCGCTGGGCGTAGCTCCCGACATATTCGCTCATATGCTCGTCGGTGAGCGGCACGACGAAGCCGTCCAAACGGTCGGACTTCAGCTGCTCCCGCAGCGCCTGCAGACGGGCTTCGTAGCTGGACATGTTCGATCACTCCCGCCGTTCGGCCTGAGCCTGTCGAAGGCCTGTCTTTACCTCGGCTCGCAACATGGGCAGGGCTTCGACAGGCTCAGCCCGAACGGATGTTAGATGAAAAAGCCTGGCGCCCTCCTAGCCATTCTCATGCTCGCTGCAACACCTGCCACAGCCCAGAAAGCTTCCATGACCAAGACAGCCGACCTTCCCCACCCGCCGCGCGCCGAGCAGCGGCCGCACAGCTACGAACGCCACGGCTTCCGGATCGAGGACCCCTATTTCTGGCTGAAGGACCAGTCCTATCCCAAGGTCGACGATCCGGACGTGCTCGCCTACCTCAAGCAAGAGAACGCCTATTTCGAAGCGGCGATGAAGCCCCACCAGGCGCTGGTCGACCAGCTGTTCGAAGAGATGAAGAGCCGCATCAAGGAGGATGAATCCTCGGTCCCGATCCGCGACGGCGAATGGCTCTACTGGTGGGCGTTCAAGCCGGGCGCGCAATATCGCACCTGGTACCGAAAGCCCGTCTCCGGCGGGCCGGATCAGGTGGTGCTCGACGAGGCCGCCGAGGCCGCGGGGCGAGACTATTACAAACTCGGTGCGATTCAGGTGAGCCCCGACGGCCGGCTCGCGGCGACGCTGGTTGACGATGACGGCTCCGAGCGGTTCGACCTCAGGATTCGCGATCTCGCCACGGGCAAGGACCTCGAGACGGTGACCAATGTGGGTATCGGCGAGCCGGTCTGGACCAGCGACAGCAAGGGAGTGGTCTTCACGGAGGTGAACGAGAATTGGCGCAGCTACCGCGCGCGCTTCCATCGACTCGGCCGCCCCACGTCCGACGACAAGACGCTTTACGAGGAGAAGGACGACATCGGCTTCTCCGTTGGCGTCTCCAGATCGCAAGACCGCAGCCTGATCTTCGTCTCGACCGGCGACAATGCGACGAACGAAGTCCGCTTCGTGTCCGCGGCGGCGCCCGATGGGCCGCTGACCCTGATCTCCCCGCGCAAGGAGAAGCGGCAATATTCGGTGGACGCGGCTCACGGAAAGCTCTGGATCCTCACCAATGACGAGCATGTGAACTTCCGCCTCGCCGAGGCCACCCCCGCAAAGCCGGACATCTGGCGGACGGTGATCCCCGGCTCCGACCGCGTCTATCTGCGGGGAATGACCGCCTATCGCGACCATCTCGCCGTCTCCGAGCGGATGGAAGGGCTCGATCAGTTGCGGCTGCGGACCTACGCGGGCGCCGAGGAGCGAATCCCGCTCGAGGAGGCGACCTACTCGGCGAGCTTCGCCGGCAACCCGGAATACGCGCCGGCCGCTTACCGGATCAGCTATTCCTCTCTCGTCACCCCGGCCACCGTCTACGACTATCACCCCGCCGAGAACCGGCTGGAAGTGCTCAAGGTCCAGGAGATTCCGTCCGGCTACGACGCGTCGCAATATACGTCGGAGCGGCTGATGCTCCCCACCCGCGACGGTAAGCGCGTCCCCGTCTCCGTCGTCTACAGGAAGGGTTTTCCAAAGGACGGTTCGGGCAAGCTCTTCCTATACGGCTACGGCGCCTACGGCTACGCCATCCCGCCGGCGTTCAGCACCAGCCGCATGAGCCTGCTCGACCGCGGCTATGCCTATGCCATTGCCCACATCCGCGGCGGCGACGATCTCGGCTACGGGTGGTTCCTCGAAGGCAAGCTCGACAAGCGCACTAACACGTTCAACGACTTCGTCGACGCCGCGAAGGGCCTGATCGCGCAAGGCTTCACCCGCGCCGGCAACATCGCGATCCAGGGCGGGTCCGCGGGCGGCGAGCTGATGGGCGCCGTCGTCAACAGCGATCCGGAGCTGTGGGGCGCGGTCGTCGCCGACGTCCCTTTCGTCGACGTGCTCAACACCATGCAGGATGAGAGCCTGCCGCTCACCCCGGGCGAATGGCCGGAATGGGGCAATCCAATCGCCGACAAGGCGGCCTTCGAATATATCCGCAGCTATAGTCCCTATGACCAGGTGAAGGCGCAGGCCTATCCGCCGATGCTGATCACCGGCGGCCTCAACGACCCGCGCGTCACCTATTGGGAGCCCGCCAAGTGGGCGGCGAAATTGCGCGCCACCAAGACCGACGACAACCTCCTGCTCCTCAAGATCAACATGGGAGCGGGCCATGGCGGCAAATCGGGCCGCTGGGACCGGCTGCACGAGGTGGCGGAAGCCTACGGGTTCATCCTCGCCCAGATGGGCGAGGGGAAATGACACCCTTCGAACGGCGGATCACCGCCGGACCGGAGGACATCGACGAGCTCGGCCACGTCAACAATGCGGTGTGGGTGCGCTGGATCCAGGACCTTGCCACCGCCCACTGGGAGGCGGCGGCGCCGCCGGAGCACCAAGCCGCCTATATCTGGGTCGTGACCCGGCACGAGATCGACTATGTGCGCGCCGTCCTCCCCGGCGAGACGGTGACGGGGCGGACCTGGATCGAGGAGCCGCCCAAGGGCGCCCGCTTCGATCGCCACATGGAGTTCGTCGGGGAGGACGGAAAGCCGCGGGTGCGGGCGAAGACCACCTGGGCGATGCTCGACCGCGCCACCGGCCGGCTGCTGCGGGTTCCGAGCGAGGTGGCGGCGCCGTTCCTCGCCTGACCTTCCGAACCTATCCTCGAGGACAGCGATCCACCGCCACGTCGAAGATTCGATCTCCTGTGCTTCGGCGGTAGGAGTAGACCAACGTCGCGCCGTTTCGAATAGCTGACGCCATCTGCGGGTTCCGGCAAGCCTGCCACGTCGCCACCCGCAGCATCTTCGACCTTGCCCGGGACAGGTCGGCGCGGACGGAGCGCACCGAAAAGACGTTCGTCAGGGTCACGCCCGAAGCGGAAGCGCGGTCCAGCGTCGTCACGGCGTCCACTCTCAGCGGAGCCGCTCGGTTGATCTGGGCGGCAAACCCCTCGAGCTCGCGTGCCACCCGCGCTTTGCGCGATGCTTCCGCACGCCGACCGGCCTCCCCCTCCGTGGCCCCGGTCACGACGAGCTCGGAGCCGGTCAGCACATGCGCTTCCAGCAGCGTTTCCTGTCGCGGGTACCACATGTCCTCGGCGGGCGTCAGCAGTGCGCGAGCCACAAAGCCGCCATCCACTCCGGCCGCCAGGTAGCGCGCGCGCCACTCTTCGGTCTCCGCCCGCAGCTCACCCGCCGTGACGCCGGGGAAGCTCGGCTGATGGAACCCGATCCGCGCTTCCTCGGGCGCCGTGCGCTCGCGGCCGGCGAGCAGGAGGTCCGTGCAGGCGGACATGCAGTAATCTTCCACTCGTGTGTCCAGGCCGCGCTGCCGGATCATTGCCGCCATCCGCTCGGCCTCGAGCAGCCGCCCGCCCGGTGAATTCAGGACCACCGCCTGCGCCTTGGGGCTGCTCTCGAGAAGCGTCCTGAGGCGATCAGCGGATCCCGATGCTATGCTCCCGCGGACGAAGAGCTCGCGGCCGTCCCTTGACGCTGTCATTTCGGCAATTTCGCCCACAGAGTCCTTGCCGGCGGCCAGGTTTCCGAGCTCGGCGGCCTGGAGGGCGATATCTCCGGACCGGAACACCGTCGCTACCGCGGCGAGAAGCACGAGCGTGCGCGCGGCGACTCCCCAACCGGCCGAGCCGCCCCGCCGGCGGTGCCAATAGGCGGACCGCCAGATCCCTACCGAGCTCCACAGCCAGAAGAGCAGAGAGGTGGCCAGATAGATGAGGCCCGCGGCCGCGAGGAGCCTCAGCGAGCCGCCCCCGCTCCTCATCCGCCCGATCAGGAACTCGGCGGCGATCACGAGGAGGATCCAAAGGAGCGTGCCGTTCACCCAATAGGAGACCGTGAGCGGCAGACACCCGGCCCAGTGCCGGCGCAGATAGTTCTTGGCGCCGTGCCTTTCCTCAAAGGCGAGGATTTCCGCATCGTAACGCGAGAGGTCGTTGTAATCGGGGTCGAACACGATCTCATCGTCGTTCCGGGCATATTCGTCCGCATAGCCGCGGATACGGATGATCCCCACGGCGGCAAGGCCGATCACGAAGCTGACGGCGTAGCCCAGAGGCGGGACGATAATCGGCCCGCTCTCGATGTGGGTCACCTTGGTCAGGAAGAATGTGGCTCCCGCCATCATCAGCACGAAGGCACATGCGCAGCTGAGCGCGATGGCGGATATCCGATCCGGCACCAGACGCTTCAGGAACAGCTTGTCCATCGTCGCCGAAAGCGAATAGCCGACAAGGACGGCCAGAAGCCCGGCCACTATCATTTCGCTGATTCCCGGCGCCCCGATAAACCTCATCATGCCCCCCGGAGCGGGAGATTATCAAAACAACTGCCCGAGGAAAGACCTTTTTCCTGGCGAGCTTAAGCAGGATTCGATGAGAACGCTTGGATCGTCTCGACGACCTTGGCGATCGCCTTGCCGCTGACGGCGAACCCCATATGGGTGCAGTCGAGCTCGACCTGGCGGTCCCTCTCCCCGGGCTCGCCGCGCGCTCCGGTAACGGCCACGACGCCGTCGCGGCGGGACCAGATTGCGAGGGTGGGGACGGGCGGCTTTTGCGCCACTATGGTCTCGATCGGCGGCTTGTCGACGGGGTGCCGTGCGACCAGTTCGTAGAGTCGCCAGGCATTGTTGTTATGCGGGTCTCCCGAGAAGGGGGAGCCGAGCGTCGCCACCCGCGCGACGAGGTCGGGGCGCAACTTGGCGGCTTCGCGGGCGTAGAGGCCGCCGAGGCTCCAGCCGACGAGGATGACCTTACGGCCGCGGCCGAACCGCTCGATCCGGGCGACGATGCTCTCCAGCGTGTCTTCGCGCACCCCTTTGTTGAGGCCGAGGCCCCAGCCGCTGACCCGGTAGCCGGCGCCGGCGAGGGCGCGCTGGAGGCCGAGGGTGGTCCGGTCCGTGGCGAGGAAGCCCGGGATGACCATCAGCGGCTCGCCGTCCGCGGGGCCGCGCTCGCCGACATGGCCGAAGGCGCGGTAGAAGCGGGACGCGAGGGCGAGCCCCTCGCGCAGCAGCATCCAGGCGGGCGGGCGCCTGGCGTCCGCCGCGTCAGAGATATTCGCCTCCCATCAGCGGCTGCAGCGCCTTGGGCAGGCGCACCCGCCCGTCCGCCCGCTGGTGGTTCTCGATCAGCGGGACAAGGATGCGCGGGCTGGCGAGCGCGGTGTTGTTGAGCGTGTGGACGAAGCGCACCTTGCGCTCCTTGTCGCGCCAGCGCAGGTTCGCCCGCCGCGCCTGCCAGTCGTGCAGCGTCGAGCAGCTGTGGGTCTCCCGATACTTGCCGAGCGAGGGGACCCAGGATTCGAGGTCGTTCATCCGGTATTTGCCGAGGCCCATGTCGCCGGTCGAGGTCTCGACGACCTGGTAGGGGATTTCGAGCTCCCTGAGCAGCATCTCGGCATTGGCGAGCAGCCGCTCGTGCCACTTCGCGCTCTCCGCGTCGTCATCCTCGCAGAGGACATATTGTTCGAGCTTGTAGAATTGGTGGACGCGCAGCAGCCCGCGCACGTCGCGGCCGGCGCTCCCCGCCTCGCGGCGGAAGCAGGGGGAGTAGCCGGCGTAGAGAATCGGCAGCCGCTCGGCCTCGACGATCTCGCCGGTGTGGAGCGAGGTGAGCGCGATCTCGGCCGTGCCGGCGAGCCACAGATCGTCCTTCGGGATCTCGTACGTCTCTTCCTCGTGGCCGGGGAAATGGCCCTGGCTGAAGAACGCCTGGGTGCGGGTGAGGGCCGGCACCGTCATGAGGGTGAAGCCCTCGCCCGCGAGCCGCTGCTGGGCCCAGAACATCAAAGCCTGCTCGAGGAGGGCGAGCCGACCCTTGAGCGCATAGGTTCGCGAGCCGGAAACCTGGACGATGCGGCTGAGGTCGGCCCAGCCGTTCATTTCGGCGAGCGTGACGTGGTCCCGCACCTCGAAGTCGAATTCGGGCGGCGACCCTTCCTTGCGCACAACCGTGTTCGCGCTCTCGTCCGGCCCCACCGGCGCGCCGGCGAAGGGGATGTTGGGCACGCGCAGCATCAGCGCGTCCAGGTCGGCGGTCTTCTCCGCCAGCGCCGCCTCCGCCTCCGAAGCTTCAGCGCCGAATGCCTTCGCCCTGGCGCCGAGCGCCGCCCGCTCCTCGGGCGCGGCGGTCTTGAAGCCGGCGCTGATCTCGTTGCGCTGGCGGCGCAGTTCGTCGATCCGCGTCTTGAGGCCCCGCACCTCGCCGTCCAGCGAGAGCAGCCGGTCGAGGTCGAGGATCACGTTCTTCTGCGCGATCGCGGTGCGCACCGCGTCGGGATTGTCCCGGATGAAGGCGAGGCTGAGCATGGCGCCGCCCGCCTAGCAGCGCCGGCCGGCAACGGGAAGGCGGCAGCGGGCGCCGCCGTCCGGGCGCGTGGTTAACCGCTTCTTTACCAATCTGCTTTACCAAGGACTCACCACGAACCGGGGGGTTCATACGATGATGATCATTGCTGCAATGCTGGCATCCGCTCAGGTGATGCCGTGGCTCGACCGGGACGCGCTCGAAGCGCAGGCCAAGGTCGAGAAGATCCGCCGCGCTCCGGCGGTCGCCCGGCCCCGTCCCACCGCTTTCTCGGCCCGCGACGCGCTCGCCAAGGACATCGAGGCGATCTCGACCGTCTGCGGCGCAGCCGCCCGCTCGCCGGATCCCGCCGCCTTCCTCGGCAATATCGGAGACGCCTTCGCCATGTCCCGCGGGGAGGTCTCGGCCCTGCGCGAACGCTGCGCGCTTTACCTCGCCGGCCGGCGCGATGCGCGGCTGGCGCGGCTGCCGCGCTGAAGGTTCGGTGCCGGGGCTAGCTTTCGGCGCCGGCACCGCCTAGCCTCCGCTCGCCTTCCACGGGGGAGGCAAGAAGGGGGACAAGATGCGCAACATGACTCTGGGTGCCGCTTTCGTGCTGTCGATGGCGGGGGCGAGCCCCGCGCTCGCCGGGACGCAGGACTTCGTGCTCATCAACGACACCGGCTACAACATCTCGGAAATCTACGTGGCCCCTTCGAGGGAAGCCGACTGGCAGGAGGACGTGCTCGGCCAGGACATCCTTTCCAAGGGGTCGCGGGTCAACATCCACTTCGATCGGTCCGAGGACACGTGCCTGTGGGACCTGAAGGCCGTCTATGACGATGGCGACACCGCGACCTGGCAGGCGTTCAACCTGTGCGAGGTCTCGGTGATCTCGATCAGCTACAACGACAGTACCGGACAGACGACCGCCACCTACGAATAGGCGCAAGGCTCAGCCGCGGGGCGGCCCGACGATCAGCACCTTGAGGTCGGCGTCGGGCCGCCAGTCGCTTCGCCGCATCTCGAACTGCGTCGGAGCGATCTTGCGGACTCCGCTTCCGCAGAAGCTGACGACGTTTTCCGGCGCGCCCTTGTCCACGACCAGCCGGAAGCTGCCGATCGGCGACCGCCAATTGGCGCCGGTCTTGAGCACATAGCCGATCCGCTGCTCGGGAAGGATCGGGTAGTCCTGCCCCGGCGCCCGCGCCATCCGGTCGAGGCCGGCGAGAAAATCGCGGTCGATGCAATAATCGGCGATCATCTGTATGCCCTCCGGCGACCCGCGGAACTCCCGGTCGGCGAGCGCGGTGCTGACCGTGCCGCCGGTGCCGGGCACGTAGCTGTGCTCGACCGAGAGATTGCGTCCCGCCGGGAAGGTCTGGCGCCAGAACCAGCTCTCCTTCACCGTCCACATCGGCGCCAGGTGCCGTTCCATGCCCTTGCCGACATCATATTCGTCGACTTCGGCCAGCCCGAGCTTGACCAGCCGCTCCTGCTGGGCGGTCGGGAGCCGGTCCAGCGCGGTCCGTATCTCCTCGCCGCTCACGGCGATGCCGAGCCCGCCGAGGAGCCCGGTGTGATCGGCGCCCTTCAGCACCGCCTTGCGCTCCACCTCCATCGTCACCGGCTTGCCGTCAACGAGCGTGCGGAAGCCGCTCGGAAAGGCCACGTCGCTGAACTGCTCCAGCGACAGGTCGCGGTCCGGCATGGGGAAGGCGACCAGCGCCTCCACATCCCTGGCGGCGGCGTTGCGGAAGAGGTAGCGGACGGTCACGCGCTCCGCGGAGACGAACAAATCCTCCGACACCATGTCGATGTCGGCACTGGTGCGCAGCTCCAGGCCCCCCGCCGCGGTCTCGGCTATCGAATCGTTGGCGAGGAGCGGCGCCCCAAACGCCAGAAACGGCAGCACGGCAACCCATCCCGCTCCGAACAACCTGCCTCTCATCTCCGGCTCCTCCCCGGCGATGGTCGGCGGTTTCGGTCGCCGAGGCAAGTGCCCGTGCGCCCGTCGCGCCCTGGCGGGCGCGCCGCCGCTTTTACCCGGCCCGGCAATCCCGGCTTAAGAAACCTCGTGCAAACCCTTTTTTCGCGAGTCAAAGCCGTTTAGGCTCGCGCACGACACGGCCGGCCGGGGGGCCGGCGCAACCATATTGGAGGGGGGGAGACATACCGACGAAGGAGTAGCCGAGTGAACGCCCAAGCCCCGCGGGAATTTCTCGATCGCCGTCAGCTCGTCACGGCTCTCCGGAGCCTGAGGCGCGGAGACTTCTCGGTGCGCCTGTCGGAAGATGCCGACGGGCTGGACGGTGAAATCGCCTCTCTCTTCAACGAAGTCGTGTCTCTCAATCAGGAGATGACCCGCGAGTTCGAGCGGCTCTCCCAGGTCGTCGGCAAGGAAGGCAAGATCACCCAGCGCGGCCGCGTCAAGAGCGCGACGGGGGGCTGGGAGACGGCCATCCGCTCGGTCAACGAGCTGATCGAGGACATGGTCCAGCCGACGGCCGAAGTCGCCCGCGTCATCGGCGCGGTCGCCAAGGGCGACCTTTCCCAGTCGATGACGGTCGAGATCGACGGCCGCCCGCTCAGGGGCGAGTTCCTGCGCATCGGCAAGATCGTGAACACGATGGTCGAGCAGCTCGCCTCCTTCGCCTCGGAAGTGACGCGCGTGGCGCGCGAGGTCGGCACCGAAGGCAAGCTCGGCGGTCAGGCGAACGTGAAGGGCGTCGCCGGCACCTGGAAGGACCTGACCGACAACGTCAACGCGATGGCGACGAATCTGACGGGTCAGGTGCGCAACATCGCCGAGGTGACCACCGCTGTCGCCTCCGGCGACCTTTCGAAGAAGATCACCGTCGAGGTGAAGGGCGAGATCCTGGAGCTCAAGAACACCATCAACACCATGGTGGACCAGCTCAACGCCTTCGCCTCCGAGGTGACCCGCGTGGCGAGGGAGGTCGGCACCGAGGGAAAGCTCGGCGGCCAGGCGCAGGTGCCGGGCGTCGGCGGCACGTGGAAGGACCTCACCGACAACGTCAATCTGATGGCCGAGAATCTGACCGGCCAGGTCCGCAACATCGCCGAGGTGACGACCGCGGTGGCCTCGGGCGACTTGTCGAAGAAGATCACCGTCGACGTGAAGGGCGAGATCCTCGAACTCAAGAACACGATCAACACGATGGTGGATCAGCTCAACGCCTTCGCCTCCGAAGTGACGCGCGTTGCGAGGGAGGTCGGCACCGAGGGCAAGCTCGGCGGCCAGGCGCAGGTGCCGGGCGTCGGCGGCACGTGGAAGGATCTGACCGACAATGTGAACCTCATGGCCGACAACCTCACGGGCCAGGTGCGCAACATCGCCGAGGTCACGACCGCGGTGGCGCTGGGCGATCTTTCCAAGAAGATCACGGTGGACGTGAAGGGCGAGATTCTCGAGCTCAAGAACACGATCAACACCATGGTCGATCAGCTCAACGCGTTCGCGGGCGAAGTAACGCGCGTTGCACGCGAGGTCGGCACAGAAGGCAAGCTCGGCGGCCAGGCGATGGTGCCGGGGGTGGCGGGCACGTGGCGGGACCTGACCGAGAACGTCAACCAGCTCGCGGGCAACCTCACGACCCAGGTCCGCAACATCGCCCAGGTGACGACCGCGGTCGCCAACGGCGACCTGTCGCAGAAGATCACGGTCGACGCGAAGGGCGAGATCCTCGAGCTGAAGGACACGATCAACACGATGGTCGACCAGCTCTCCTCGTTCGCGGACGAGGTCACGCGCGTGGCGCGCGAGGTCGGCACGGACGGCAAGCTCGGCGGCCAGGCGCAGGTCGAGGACGTCTCGGGCCGCTGGCGCGACCTC
>DASVVY010000055.1:0-2629 GCA_036386335.1 Allosphingosinicella sp.
TGGCGTGACGAGCAGACCTTCAAAGGGCTTTGCGGAAAGCCCATCTCTGACCCATCTCGGACTTTGCGTCGGGTAGTCACAACGTCCGGAGTTGGCCGAAGAACGAACCCGCTTCGCGGGAGGGCGCCTGTGGTGACGGCATGAGGATGGCGACGTCGCGCTCACGTTGAGCGGCACCGAACGGGCTCTGAGCATCACGGCTCCTTTCGCTTGAGGAGCCGTTCCCATGAACAAGCCGTTCTCCACGCCGGTGCGTCTCGATCTACGTCGGCAGATGATCGAGGACATGGCCGTGCGAGGGTTCTCCGCCAAGACCCAGCACGACTACCTGCGGGTTGTCTCCCGCTTTGCCGCCTTCCTCGGGCGCTCTCCGATGACCGCGACGGCCGAGGACGTCCGCCGGTTCCAGGTCGAGCAGCGCGAGGCTGGGATGCCCGCGCCGGCGATGAACAGCCACGTCGCGGCGCTGCGGTTCTTTTTCACGACGACAATCGACCGGGCGGACCTGTCGCGCAGGCTGATCCGTACATCCTATCCGCGCAAGCTGCCGACGGTGCTGAGCCCGGACGAGGTCGCCCGCCTCCTGGCCGCGACCACCTGCATCAAGCATCGCGCCGCCCTGGCCGTGGCCTACGGCGCCGGTCTCAGGGTGGCCGAGGTCGCGGCGCTCAAGGTCGGCGATATCGACAGCCAGCGCATGCTGATCCGCGTCGAGCGCGGCAAGGGCGGCCGATACCGCAACTCCATGCTCTCGTCCGATCTTCTCGTCCTGCTGCGGGCGTGGTGGAAGGAGGGACGACGTCAGGGTGCGATGCTGCCCGGTGGATGGCTGTTCCCCGGCCAGAACCCGGTGAGGCCGATCACCACGCGCCAGCTCGCCCGCGTCGTCGACGATGCCGCCCGGGCGGCCGGCATCGCCAAGCGGGTCAGCCCGCATACCCTCCGGCACAGCTTCGCCACCCATCTGCTCGAGGATGGCGTCGATATCCGCGTGATCCAGGTCCTGCTCGGCCACGCCAAGCTCGACAACACCGCTTTCTACACCAAGGTGGCGACGCGCACGGTCCGCACCGTGACGAGCCCGCTCGACAGGATCGCGGGCCTGATCGGCGACAAGGCGCAAGGCGACGGCTGAGCCGTCGTGCTGACCTCCGCGCTGGAGGTCGCCGACGTCTTCCGGGCTGCAGGAGCCAGCTACCGTGCCGCCCAGGCAGGGCATCTGAGCCACGCCCAGCTGAAGGTGATGTCGGCGATCCAGAACTGCCGGACAGCCGCCCTCGGCGGCCATGTCGAGGGCTGCGACGCGTGCGGTCACAGGCGCATCGCCTACAACAGCTGTCGCAACCGGCACTGCCCCAAGTGCCAGGGCGCGGCCGCACGCGCCTGGCTCGCCGAGCGCGAGGTCGACCTCTTGCCGGTCGGCTACTTCCACGTCGTCTTCACCGTGCCGGCCGAGGTCGCGGAGATCGCCTTCCCCAACAAGGCCGCGGTGTACGACCTGCTGTTGCGGGCGGCGTCCGAGACCATGATGACGATCGCGGCTGATCCGAAGCATCTCGGCGCCCGGATCGGGATCACTGCCGTGCTCCACACGTGGGGATCGGCCCTGACGCACCACCCCCACATCCACATGATCGTGCCCGGCGGCGGCCTCTCGCTCGACGGCGCCCGATGGATCGCCTCCCGGCCCGGCTTCCTTCTGCCGGTCCGCGTCCTCGCGAAGCTGTTCCGGCGCCTGCTCCTCGCCGGCCTCGTCGCCCTGCACGACGCCGGACGGCTCCGCTTCTTTGGCGACAGCGCCAACCTGGCCGACCGCCGCATGTTCGTCCGCCGCCTGGCGGCGCTCCGCACGAAGAGGTGGGTGGTCTACACCAAGCCGCCCTTCGCCGGCCCCGAGGCGGTGCTCGCCTACCTCGCTCGCTACACGCATCGCGTGGCCATCTCGAACAGCCGGCTGGTCGCGTTCGACGAGGCCGGCGTCACCTTCCGCTTCAAGGATTACCGCCGGGATGGGGCCGAGCGCTACGGCACCATGACGCTCGGCGCCCACGAATTCATCCGCCGCTTCCTGCTGCACGTCCTGCCGAAGGGCTTTCACCGCATCCGGCACTACGGCCTCCTCGCCAGCGCAACCCGCAAGGCCAACATCGCCCGCCTCCGGGACCTGCTCGCCGCTCCGCCGCCGGCCCGCGCGCCCGAGCCCGCGCTGCCGGCGGACCCGCGGCCACCCTGCCCATGCTGCGGCGGACGCATGACGATCATCGAGAGCTTCGGCCGCTGGATGCAGCCGCGCGCCCCGCCGGATGCGCCCGCCCCAACCGGGACCATGCGGGCGTGACCCGGCGCGCCCTCCAGACCCTCCATGCCGCCGCCCGCGGGCTTCGGCCGGCAACTGGGTGCGCGCCTGAGGACGCAATCGGCGCCTCCCGCCGCCCGATCCAGGCGGCTATCGGCCGTTCAGCACCTCCACGGTCCTTCGCGCACCATCGGTCTGCCCTGAGAGACCTTCCTGATGACCGCACCGAGGGACCCTCCGACCGTCTTGCCCGCCGGCGCCACCTGGGCCCGATCCGCAAATCCCCATAGCTCACAGCCGCATTCCCGCGGGTTCGTTCTTCGGGGACTTTCG
>DASVVY010000056.1:0-2528 GCA_036386335.1 Allosphingosinicella sp.
GAGGCGGCTCAGCAGGCTGCGGGCGGGGCTCGGCTGGGGCGTGGTGGCGGAGACGCCGCCGCCTTCATCGAGGCGCCTGACGCGGGCATAGAGCTCCTGGCTCGCCTCGATGAGAGCGGCCGCGGCGGCGGGGAGCCGCGCGATCGATTCGGGCTCGCTTGCCGGCGCCTCCCCCAGCCGCCGGCTCGGGCGCCGCGCCTGGGCCGGGCTGATCTCGCCGGACTCGACCGCGCGCTGGGTCAGCAGCCAGGCGATGACGTGCATGAGGCGCGTCGTCACCTTCAGCGATTCGCAGGAGAAGCCGACCCGCACCAGCGGATCGAGCGAGTCGCGCTCGTCGCGGCCCTGGCGGTCGAAATAGGCGCGCGCCTCGTCGGCGAGCAGCATCGCCTCCGTGTAGAGCGAGGCGACGAGCTTTGCCGTGAGCGGGGTCTTGGCCTCATCCATCGCTGCGCTTTTGCCACAGCGGCGCCCGCGCAGGAACGGGGAAAGAGGGTAAATGCCGGGACGCCGGTTCAGGCGATGATGTCGGGGATGAGCTGGTCCTCGAGCATGGCAATCTCGTCCCTGAGCCTCAGCTTTCGCTTCTTGAGACGGGCGATCTGGAGCTGGTCGGGGGCGGGCATGGCAGCCATCGCGTCGATCGCCGCGTCGAGGTCCCGGTGCTCCATCCTGAGACGCACGAGCCTCGCGGCGATGCTGATCTCATTGCCGTCGGCCATTCTGCCAAATCCCTTCGGACGCTACTCAACGGCCCCGATCTGGGGTATAGGATAATCGATCAACGGGCCGCCGTACATATCGGGGCGGCCGTCCCAAAGCGGGGAGACAAGCGGCCGTTTCCGGTGTTTCATCCACGGACCACAGCAAAGGGAGATGGGAATGCAACAGGCGCATATCTCGGCACTGCAGTCGAAGCACGCTGATATCGAAGCCCGAATCCTCGAAGAAGCCCAGCGACCGCTGCCGGACATGGCCACGCTCTCCCGCCTCAAGAAAGAGAAGCTCCGCGTCAAGGAAGAGATAGCGGGCATCCACTAGGCGATTCGCCACCGGCGAGTCGCTACGCCGGCGGGGCGGTTCATCGGTAGGATGATCCGCCCGACGCCGGCGTTGTTGCATCCGGACGCGGCAGGGAGCCGCAGCGGCGGCTCCGCCCGGATCTTCAAATCTGCAGAGAAGAACCGGGCCCAGGCTGAGCTGGGCCCGATGTCCTTAATCGTCGCGGGAGATGCGCTCCTGGCGCTCGTGCCGCTCCTGGGCCTCGATCGTCATCGTCGCGATCGGGCGGGCTTCCAGGCGAGCGAGCGAGATCGGTTCGCCGGTGACTTCGCAGAAGCCGTATTCGCCGGTGTCGATGCGGCGCAGCGCCGAATCGATCTTGGCGATGAGCTTGCGCTGCCGGTCGCGCGTGCGCAGCTCGATGCCCCAGTCGGTTTCGCTCGACGCGCGGTCGGTGACGTCCGCCTCGCGCAGCGGGCCGCTCTTCAGCTGAGCCATGGTGCTCTGCGATTCGCGGACCAGCTCGTCCTTCCAGGAAAGCAGCTTCTGCCTGAAATAGGCGAGCTGCGACGGGTTCATGAACTCTTCGTTGGCGCTCGGGCGATAGGCTTCCGCCCCGGCGCCCATCGGATAACCCTGGTGATAGATGTCAGTGGCAGCAGTAGCCATAACCCCTCCGCTCTCTCGCACCGGCATTGCCGGATGCGCACCCTCTCTCATCAGGCCCGCCCCCGAGTCGCCCGGGTGGTCGGAGCCTGCCCCAGCGCGCCTATACGCATCGAAAAGGTGGAGCACAAGTCACTCAAATCGCGGTCAAAACCAGTTCGGCGAATCTCATCCACAGTGACATTTTTGTCGCCTTCGCCGCCCGATCCCGATTCTTGCGGCGGCGGCGCGAATCGGGGGAAGTCTCCGGCTGCGCGGCGGAAGCAGGGCTGCCGCGGTACCTCCGTTTCGTTCACGCCCCTTCGGCCGATGTCTACAATTGGGACGATGGCTCGCCAAACACCCGTTTTGCGGGCTGTTTGGGGCAACATCATGGTTAACGCGCTTGCACCGAAACCAATCCTTTGCATCTGATGTGCATAGGCCGAAGCGACCGGCGGATATTTGACCTCATCTACCCGCAGCCGCTCGGAAGCTAGAACAGGGTGCGTTGCTATGTCGGTAAGAATGGCTTTGGCTAAACTCTGCGCCTGCACCGTTGGCGGTGCCATCGTCGGCGGCGGCGCAGTCCATGTCGCGGAAAACCCGCCCGAGCGGCCGGCGATCCTGAAATCGAGCAAGGCGAGCGCGCCCCCGGTACGCCACGCCTCTGCGCGGTCCAAGCACGTCCGGCGGGTCCGGCGCACCGAGTGCGTCGTCCGGCAGCCGACGACGACGACCACGACGCGGACGGTCACGTATCCGGCGGCGCCGATGCCGATCCCGCCGCTCCCGCCAGGCGAGATGTTCTCGTCGAGCGGCAGCGCGCCGGCGGTCGTGGTCGGCGGCAGCGGAGGGTTCGGCGGCGGCTTCGGCGGCGG
>DASVVY010000057.1:0-7948 GCA_036386335.1 Allosphingosinicella sp.
CGGAGGGAGCGAACGGGGCGGCGCTTCACCTCAGCCGCCGTGCGCCCTCACCCCTACCCTCTCCCCCCGGTGAGGGGATTCTGAGGCCATCGTCACGCGAAGACCTGTTCGAGCTTTCCTGCCGTGGGCTTGCGCAGTTCGAGGAAGGCGATCGCGGCGTACCAGCCGGCGACCATCGAGCCGTAGAGGGTGGCATTGGCGATCATGGTGACGACCGGGATCGGGAAGGCGGCGTCGAGAAGGAGGACGGCGACGGCCAGCATGATGATGAACGGCGCGTAGATGACCGCGCTGACGGCGAGGATCGCCCATTCGCTGCCGCGGGTCATGTCCCAGCTGTCGCGCAGCGCGGGCATCGCCCCTTCGCCGCGTGCGATCGCCACCGGCACGCCCGCGAACCAGCGTATCCAGAGGAAGACGCCCGGGACGACGAGCAGCAGGAACCCCAGCACGATGCCGATGCCCGACAGGAGCCAAACGCGGAGTACCGCGCCGAACTGCCCCTGCGCGGTCCCCTCGGCGGTGAGGCCGGTCCGCTTGATCAGGTGCTTCGTGACCAGGTACTGCGCCAGCACGCCAGCGACGCTGTCGACGATCAAACCGCCGCTGCCGTCGGAGCCGCGGGCGAGGTCGAGGACGGTGCCGAGACCGCTCAGCAAGAGGACCGCCATCGCGGCGACGAGAAGGTCACCGCGCAGCAGCGCCGCGGTGCGGGACAGGATGGGACCGGCCGCGACTTGCTCCAATCCGGGTTCCTTCAGCTGAGGCTCACGCGGGCACCGGCGTGGCGCTCGAGGCGGCCGGCGAGCTCGAGCTCGAGGAGGATGGTGTGGACGATGGCTGGCGCCAGGGCAGCCTGGCGGATGATCTCGTCGACGAGCACGGGGGTGGCGTTGAGGAGGTCGGCGACGGTGCGGCGGTCGGCCTCGGCCGCGTCGGTGGGCGGGCCCTCGCCGGCAAAACCACGGTCGGGCTGGCGGAAGGGGCGGATGCGCAGCGGGTTGATGGCTTCGAGCACGTCGTCGGCGTTCTGGATCAGGGTCGCGCCCTCGCGGATCAGCTGGTTGCAGCCCTGGGCGCGCGGGTCGAGCGGCGAGCCGGGAACGGCCATCACCTCCCGCCCCGCCTCGGCGGCGCAGCGGGCGGTGATCAGCGAGCCGGACTTCGGCGCTGCCTCCACCACCACCGTGCCGTGGGCGAGGCCGGCGATGATCCGGTTGCGGTAGGGGAAGTGGCGGGCGCGCGGCTCGGTGCCGGGCGGCTGCTCGGCCACCAGCAGCCCGCGCTCGGCGATGGCGCGCTGCCGCTCCTCGTTCTCGGGCGGGTAGAAGATGTCGATGCCGCCGGCGACGACGGCTATGGTGCCGGTGTCGAGGCTGCCGTCGTGGGCGGCGGTGTCGATGCCGCGGGCGAGGCCGGAGACGATTACCGCCCCTGCCTCGCCCAGCTTCTGGGCGAGCTGGCGGGCGAAGCGGCAGGCGGCGGCCGAGGCGTTGCGGGCGCCGACCATCGCCACCGCGGGCTTGTCGAGCACGGTCGGGTGGCCCTTGACGATCAGCGCCGGGGGCGCGGTCTCGAGCTCGGCGAGGAGCGGCGGGTAGAGGCCCTGGCCGAGGAAGAGGTAGCGGGCGCCGATCCGCGCCACCGCCTCGATCTCGCGTTCGACGGCGGCGCGGGAGGCGAGCTTCGGCGCCCTCCCGCCGCCGCGCGCGGCGAGGTCCGGGATGGCGGCGATGGCGGCGGCGGCCGAGCCGAAGCGGGCGAGCAGCTGGAAGTAGGTGACGGGGCCGATATTCTCCGAACGGATCAGCCGCAGCCGGGCGATCTGGTCCTCCGACGGCTCAGCCATTGGCTTTCGCGCCGACTCGCGGCTCGGTGCCGGCGATCAGCCGGTCGATGTTGCCGCGATGCTTCCAGAGGATCAGCAGGGCGAAGCCGAGGAAGAGGAGGGCGAGGTCGAAGCGGCCGGCGAGCGCCACCGCGACGGGGGCGGCGAGGCCCGCCATCACGCCGGCCAGCGAGGAGAAGCGGGTGAGCGCGAGCGTTCCGACCCAGACCAGCACGTAGGCGAGCGGGACGGCCCAGTGCACCTCCCCGAGGATGGCGAAGCCGAGGATCAGGCCGAAGAAGGTGGCGACGCCCTTGCCGCCGCGGAACTTGAGCCAGATTGGGTAGAGGTGGCCGAGGAGCGTGCCGACGGAGGCGAGCTGGGCCAGGCCCGGGAAGATCGCGTCGACCAGGATCACCGCCGCGGTGCCCTTCAGCATGTCGAGGAGGAGCGTGGCGGCGGCGAGCCCCTTGTTGCCGGTGCGCAGCACGTTGGTGGCGCCGATATTGCCCGAGCCGATGGCGCGCAGGTCCCCCGCGCCGGTGAGGCGGGTGAGGATGATGCCGAACGGGATCGAACCCAGAAGGTAGCCGACCAGCAGCGCCAGCAAAGGCTGTGCGTAAAGCCCGAGATTCACCGAACGACCCCCCGAAGGCGTGGAAATCTACCAAATCGGCAAGCCGACGCAACAATTTGCATCAATCCCGCTGGGCGGCGCGCCTTGCGGGGGCGTCGGAGTGGGGTAAAGCGGAGGCGATGAGCGCCGACCGCCCCTTCCTCGTCTTCGATTCCGGCGTCGGCGGCCTGTCGGTGCTGGCGGCGATCCGCGAGGCGCTGCCGCGGGCACCGTTCGTCTATGTCGCGGACAGCGCGGGCTATCCCTACGGCACCAAGCGGCCGGCGGAGATCGAGGCGCGGGTGCCGGCGCTGCTCGGGCGCCTGGCGGAGCGGTTCGATCCGGAGCTAATCGTCATCGCCTGCAACACCGCCTCGACCATCGCGCTGGACGCGGTGCGGGCGGCGCTCGACCTGCCGATCGTCGGCACGGTGCCGGCGATCAAGCCGGCGGCGGCACTGTCGAAGACGCGCGCCATCGGCGTGCTGGGAACGCCGGCGACGGTGGTCCAGCCCTATGTCGACCGGCTGGCCGAGGAATTCGCGGCGGACTGCACGGTGATCCGGCATGGATCGGCGGAGCTGGTCGAGCTTGCCGAGGCCAAGCTGCGTGGCGAGGCGGCGGAGCCGGGCGCGTACGAGCGCATTCTCGACGGGCTCTACGGCCAGCCGGGCGGGGAGCGGCTCGACACGATCGTGCTCGCCTGCACCCACTTCCCGCTGGTGGAGGAGGAACTGGCGGCGGCGGCGCCGCGTCCCGTAATGTTCGTCGACGGCAAGGAGGGGATCGCGCGGCGCACCGCCTGGCTGACGCGGGACCGGGTGTGGCCGCAGGTGGCGGGAGACGGCCTGGCGCTGTTCACCGGGCGGAGGACCGATGTGGAGCCCTATCGCGCCGGCCTCGCCCGCTACGGGATCCCAAGGGTGGAGACCTTCTAGGGCGACAAGTCCCTAGTGGACCCGCGACCAGTGTCGGATTATGGGCGGGATCGCTAGAGGGGCGGCGAAAGGCCCGGGAGCGGCATTTGGATTATCAGCGCATCTTCGCGGAGGCGATCGACCGGCTGCACGCCGAGGGCCGCTACCGCGTGTTCATCGATATTTTGAGGAACAAGGGATCGTTCCCGAACGCGCGCTGCTTCGCCGGCCATAACGGGCCGAAGCCGATCGCGGTCTGGTGCTCGAACGACTATCTCGCCATGGGCCAGCACCCCGCGGTGGTGGCGGCGATGGAGGAGGCGCTGCACGACGTCGGCGCCGGATCGGGGGGGACCCGCAACATCGGCGGCAACACCCATTACCATGTCGAGCTCGAGGCCGAGCTCGCCGACCTCCACGGCAAGGAGGCGGCGCTTCTCTTCACCTCGGGCTACATCTCGAACGAGGCGACGCTGTCGACGGTGGCGAAGCTGCTGCCCGGCTGCATCATCTTCTCGGATGCGCTCAACCACGCCTCAATGATCGCCGGCATCCGCAGCTCCGGCTGCGAGAAGCGCGTGTTCCGCCACAACGACCTCGACCATCTCGAAGCGCTGCTCGCCGAGGCGGACCCGGAGGCGCCGAAGCTGATCGCGTTCGAGAGCGTCTATTCGATGGACGGCGACGTGGCGCCGATCGCGGCGATCTGCGACCTCGCCGACACATACAATGCGATCACTTACCTCGACGAGGTCCACGCCGTCGGCATGTACGGCCCGCGCGGCGGCGGCATCTCGGAGCGGGACTCGGCCGCCCATCGGCTCACCATCATCGAAGGGACGCTCGGCAAGGCCTTCGGCGTGATGGGCGGATACATCGCGGCCGACAGGAACATCGTCGACGTGGTGAGGAGCTACGCGCCCGGCTTCATCTTCACCACCTCGCTGTCCCCGGTGCTGGTGGCGGGGGCGCTCGCCAGCGTAAAGCATTTGAAGGCCTCCTCGGCCGAGCGGACGGCGCAGCAGGCGAATGCGGCGAAGCTCAAGGCGATGTTCGCCGAGGCGCATCTGCCGGTGATGCCGTCCACCACCCACATCGTCCCGCTGATGGTCGGCGATCCGGTCACGGCGAAGAGGATCAGCGACATCCTCCTGGCCGAATACGGCGTCTATGTGCAGCCGATCAATTTCCCGACCGTGCCGCGCGGCACCGAGCGCCTGCGTTTCACGCCTGGCCCCAGCCACAGCGAGGAGATGATGCGCGAGCTCACCACCGCTCTGGTCGAGATCTGGGACCGGCTGGAGATGCGGCTGGCGGCCTGACGCGCTTCCACCGGGCCGGCCGGGGCTTGCAATACGTGGTGGCAAAACGGTCGAGGCTCACCTAGAGGTAGCGCTCCAATCCAGAGCGGAGTTTGAAGGTGGTCGAGCGAATCGCCATCGTTTCCGATCATGCGGCGTTCGAGATGAAGAGCCAGATCGCCGACCATCTGCGGGCGGCCGGCTACGACGTGCTCGACCTCGGCACCAACTCGGCCGACAGCGTCGATTATCCCGACTACGGGTATCGGATGAGCCGCGCGATCGCCTCGTGCGAGGCGGAGCGGGGCATCGCCTTGTGCGGCTCCGGCATCGGCATCTCGATCTCGGTCAACCGCCATCCTTCCTGCCGCTGCGCGCTGGTCTCGGACGGGCTCTCCGCCCGGCTGGCGCGCGAGCATAACGACGCCAACGTGCTCGCGCTCGGCGCCCGCATCATCGGCATCGAGACCGCGAAGGACTGCGTCCACCAGTTCCTCGCCACTCCCTTCGCCGGCGGCCGCCACCAGCGCCGCATCGACAAGCTTTCCAACCCCAGCTTCGCCGAGGAACATGCATGAGCACCCGTCCCGCCAACGACCTTAGCGACGTCCAGCACGAGGGATTCTTCAGCGAGCGTCTGCGCTCCGCCGACTCTGCGGTCGCGGACGCCGTCGCCGCCGAGCTCGACCGGCAGCAGAACCAGATCGAGCTGATAGCGTCCGAAAACATCGTCAGCCGCGCCGTGCTGGAGGCGCAGGGATCGGTGCTGACGAATAAATATGCAGAAGGCTATCCGGGCCGCCGCTATTACCAGGGCTGCGCGCCCTCGGATTCCGTGGAGACGCTGGCGATCGAGCGCGCCAAACAGCTGTTCGGCTGTGCATATGCAAACGTCCAGCCGCATAGCGGCGCGCAGGCCAACGGCGCGGTGATGCTGGCGCTGACCAAACCCGGCGACACGATCATGGGCCTCAGCCTTGACGCCGGCGGGCACCTCACCCACGGCGCCAGGCCGGCCATGTCGGGCAAGTGGTTCAACGCCGTCCAGTACGGCGTTCGCGCCGAGGACCATCTGATCGATTTCGACCAGGTCGAGCGGCTCGCAAGGGAGCACAAGCCGCGCCTGATCATCACCGGCGGCTCGGCCTATCCGCGCCACATCGATTTCGCCCGCTTCCGCGCCATCGCCGACGAGGTGGGCGCGCTGTTCCTGGTCGACATGGCCCATTTCGCCGGCCTGGTCGCCGCGGGCGAGCACCCGTCCCCGTTCGGGCACGCCCACGTCGTCACCACCACCACCCACAAGACCCTGCGCGGGCCCCGCGGCGGCATGGTGCTGACCGACGACGAGGATATCGCCAAGAAGATCAACTCGGCGGTGTTCCCGGGCCTCCAGGGCGGCCCGCTGATGCACGTCATCGCCGCGAAGGCGGTGGCGTTCGGCGAAGCGCTGCAGCCGGGCTTCAAGAGCTATGCGCGCGCCGTCCTCGCCAACGCGAAGGCGCTCGCCGGGCGGCTGCAGGAGCGCGGCGCCAATCTCGTCGCCGGCGGCACCGACACGCACCTGGCGCTGGTCGACGTGACGCCGCTCGGCATCACCGGCCGCGACGCGGACGAGGCGCTCGAGCGCTCGGCGATCACCTGCAACAAGAACGGCATCCCGTTCGACCCACTCCCCCCGGTCAAGACCAGCGGCATCCGCGTGGGATCGCCCGCCGGCACCACCCGCGGCTTCGGCGTCGCCGAGTTCCGCGACATCGCCGACATGATCGCCGACGTCCTCGACGGCCTCAGGGCCAACGGCCACGAGGGCAATGGCGAGGTCGAAGCGGCGGTGAAGCGCCGCGTCCGCGAGCTGTGCGCGCGGTTCCCGATCTACGCGGATCTATGAGCAAGAGCCGATCATCCTGAGTAACCGGTGAGCCCGTGCTTCGATACGGCATTTCGCCTTCGCTCAATGCCTACTCAGCATGAGCGGAAAATTACAACCCGCTCATCCTGAGTAGCGGCTGACCATGCGAAGACGCGTATCGAAGGACAAGCTCAGCCCTACTCAGCATGAGCGAATATGGAGCCACTAACGCGAGATGCGCTGCCCGTTCTGCTCCCACGAGAACAGCCAGGTGAAGGACAGCCGGCCCGCGGAGGACGGCTCCTCGATCCGCCGCCGCCGGCAGTGCGAGGATTGCGGGGCGCGGTTCACGACGTTCGAGCGGGTGCAGCTGCGCGACCTCACCGTGGTGAAATCCGGCAACCGCCGCGAGCCGTTCGAACGCGGCAAGCTCGAGCGCTCCATCGCCATCGCCTGCCGCAAGCGCCCCGTGCCCCAGGAGCGGATCGACCGCCTCGTCTCCTCGATCCAGCGCCAGGTGGAGACGACGGGAGAGAGCGAGATCGACTCGGCGCGGCTCGGCGGGATGGTGATGGACGGTTTGAAGGCGCTGGACCCGGTTGCCTACATCCGCTTCGCCAGCGTCTACAAGGACTTCCGCGAGGCCCGGGACTTCGAGGAATTTGCGGGGAGCGTGGGGGGGCTCAGCGAGGGCTGAAGGTTCGATGGGTCCTTCGATACGCGGCTTCGACTTCGCTCAGCGGCTACTCAGGATGAGCGTAAGGGCTTTCCGGCTCCTCCCTGAACCCCTCTCGGCTGGATGAGCAGTGAGAGCCTTTCCGCTCATCCTGAGTAGGGACTGATCAAGGGCGAAGGCCCGTATCGAAGGACCCGTCCGTGGATTTTTACACGTATCTCCTCCGCTGCTCCGATGGCAGCTATTACACCGGCCACACCGATGACCTTGATGCGCGGGTGGCTCAGCATCAGTCGGGGCAGGTAACGGGCTACACGCAGAAGCGGCGGCCGGTTCAGCTCATCTGGGCCGAGCGCTTTCCCGATTGCGACAGTGCGTTCGCGGCGGAGCGGCAGATCAAGGGGTGGACGCCAGCGAAGAAGGAGGCGCTGGCGCGGGGGGATCTTGAAGCGCTCCGGCAGCTCGCGAAGAAGTCCTTCGATGCGCCGGTTCGTCTTCGCTCACCGGCTACTCAGGATGAGCGGGAGGGCAGATCCGATAGCGATTCATCGCTCATCCTCAGTAGCGGACTGAGCGAAGCCGAAGGCCCCATATCGAAGGACCCTGCAGAAAGAACTCCCGCCATCGTCCTCGTCCGCCCCCAGCTCGGCGAGAACATCGGAAAAGCCGCGCGGGCGATGCTGAATTTCGGGCTTACCGACCTGCGCCTCGTCAACCCGCGGGACGGGTGGCCGAACCCCGCGGCGGGGCCCGCAGCC
>DASVVY010000058.1:0-15002 GCA_036386335.1 Allosphingosinicella sp.
CCCATCGCCCTCTTCCACTTCCACAAGGCCGGCCTTTACGGCGCGCTGGCGAACATCGTCGCAATCCCCCTCACCACCTTCGTGGTGATGCCGCTGGAGGCGCTGGCGCTCCTCCTGGACAGCGTCGGGCTCGGCGGTGCCGCCTGGTGGCTCGCCGGGAAGGCGCTGTCGCTGCTGCTCGGCCTCGCCCACGCCACCGCCGCCGCGCCCGGGGCCGTGGCGGCCCTGCCGACCAGCCCCACCGGCGCCTTCGCGCTGATGGTCGGCGGCGGCATCTGGCTGTGCCTGTGGCGCACTCGCTGGCGCCTCTGGGGCGGGGCGCCGCTTGCGCTTGGCGCCGTCTGGGCGCTGAGCATCGCCGAGCCGGACGTGGTCGTCACCGGCGACGGCCGCCACCTCGCCGTCCGCACCCCTTCCGGGGAGCTCGCCATCCTGCGCCCGCGCGCCGGAGATTATGTGCGTGACCTGCTCGCCGAGACCTCCGGAACGGAGGCGGAAATGGTCGAGCTGGAGGGGTTGCCCTCCGCCGCCTGCAGCGCCGAGCTATGCGCCGTCACCGTCAGCGGCGGCGGCGAACCGTGGCGGATCCTCGCCAGCCGATCGAGCCGCCTCGTTCCTATCGAGGCGCTGAAGCGCGCCTGCGCGGCCGCGGACATCGTTGTCTCGGACCGCCGCCTGCCGGCGACCTGCAGCCCCCGCTGGCTGAAGGCGGACCGCGCCCTGCTTGCCAGGACCGGAGGGCTCGCCGTTCGCCTGGGTCCGCAGCCGCAGGTCCTCACCGTCGCCGCCGGTGCGGGGCGGCACCCCTGGTCCACCGCCCGCTGAGCGTCACCGTCCGCTCGACTCGCTTCGGTTCTGCCGGTCGATCGACATCAGGGCACCGAGGCAGATCATCACCGTCAGCATCGCGGATCCGCCGTAGGACACGAGCGGGAGGGGGATGCCCACCACCGGCGCGAGTCCCATCACCATCATCAGGTTGATCGCGATGTAGAAGAAGATGGTGAGGGTGAGGCCCGCCGCCGCCAGCCGCTCGAATCGGCCTTTGGCGTCGAGCGCCACGCTCATCCCCCACCGCAGCAGCAGGAAGAAGAGGGCGATCAGCACCAGCCCGCCGACCAGCCCCCATTCCTCGGCGATGGCGGAGAAGACGAAGTCGGTATGCTGCTCGGGAAGGTAGTGGAGGTGGCTCTGCGTGCCGTTGAGGAACCCCTTGCCCCAGATGCCGCCGGAGCCGATCGCGATCTTCGACTGGGTAAGGTGATAGCCGGCGCCGAGCGGATCGGTCTCGGGATTGAGGAAGATCAGCACCCGGTCGCGCTGGTGGGGCAGCAGCAGGAACATGTAGACGAGCGGGATGGCCGAGCCGACCGCCAGCGCGCCACCGATGAACAGGCGCAGCGGCAGGCCGGCGAGGAACATCAGGGCGATGGTGTTGAGGATGATCAGCATCGCCGTGCCGAGGTCCGGCTGCAGCAGGATGAGCAGGATCGGCGGCCCGAGGAACACCGCCACCGGCCAGATCGCCGACCAGCGCCTGATCTCGGGCGGCGGGATGTGCGAATAGAAGCGGGCGAGGACCAGGACGATGATCGGCTTCATCAGCTCCGATGGTTGCAGGCGAACGAAGCCGAGCTCCAGCCAGCTGCGGGCGCCGCCGCCGATGACGCCCAGCATCAAGGTCAGGATGAGGAGGAGGATTCCGGCGCCGTAGGCCGGGAAGGCGACGTCGTGGTAGGTCTGGGAACGGAGCCGCGAGAGCCCCAGCGCCAGACCGAGGAAGGCGAGGAAGCGCACCGCATGCGCCAGCGCCCACGGCGTCACCGACCCGCCCGCCGCGGAATAGAGGGCGAGAACTCCGGCGCCGCCGAGCGCGAGCACGATCCACAGCATCCCCCAGGGAAGACCGGCGATCGCGGCGGGGACGAAGGAGGTGCGCATCAGCGGCGCGGCGCCGGCTGTGCCGGGGGCGGCGCAGGGTTCGCCGGCGCCTCCACGGCCTTGGCCGCGGCCCAGCGCTTCGCCCGCGCCTCCATTCGCTCGGCGAGGGTTCCGCCCCATTGCTCCTCGAAGCGGGCGAGCGCCTCGAACGCCTTCTGCTTGTCGAACAGATAGGTGAGCACGTCCTTGGCGACCGGGGCCGCGGCGCGGGCTCCGCCCATGCCGTGCTCGATCACGACCGAGGCGGCGTAGCGCGGCGCATCGGTCGGCGCGAAGCAGACGAACAGGCCGTGGTCGCGATACTTCCACTCGCCCGACTGGCCGCGCTGCGAGCCGGTGATGCGCCGCACCTGCGCGGTGCCGGTCTTGCCGCCCATCTGGATGCCCGGCAGCTCGAGCCGGCTGCGCCCCGCCGTGCCCGCGCCGTTCACCACCTCCCACATGCCGCTGCGCACCGTCTCGAAATGGTCCTTGGCGAAAGGGAGGGGCTTGGGCGGCGCACGGTTCGTTCGCAGCAGGTTGGGTTGAATGTCGAGACCCGAGGCCACCCGACTCACCATCACTGCAAGCTGGAGCGGATTGACGATGACAAAGCCTTGGCCGATCGATGTGTTGAGCGTGTCCGATTCGGTCCAGTCCGGCCGCTCGACGAGCCTCCGGCTCTTCTCGTAGCGTTTCCGCTTCCATTCCGCGCTCGGCATCGTGCCGTAATTCTGCGAAACAACGGGCAGGTCGAACTTCTGGCCGAAGCCGAGGCGGCGCCCCATCGCCGAGATGACGTCGATCCCCGCGCGCCGGCCCATCGTGTAGAAATAGGTGTTGCAGCTCTTCGCCAGCGCGCGGTGCATGTCCATCGGGCCGTGGCGGCCGAGGCAGCGGAAGAAGCGGCTGCCGAGCTGATAGCCGCCGGGGCAATTGACGATCTGCTTGGGGTCCAGCCCCGCCTCCAGGATCGCCATCGCCACCATCGGCTTGAAGGTGGAGCCGGGCGGGTAGAGGCCGTTCAGCGCCTTGTTGATCAGCGGGTGGCGCTCGTCCTCGGAGAGCATCTTCCACTCGTTGCGGCTGATCCCGTCGGTGAAGTTGTTGGGGTCGTAGGCCGGCATAGAGGCGAGGGCGAGGATGTCGCCGGTCAAGCAGTCGAGGACCACCACCGAGCCTGACTCCTCGCCCAGCCGCCGCGCCGCGAAGGTCTGGAGGCCGCCGTCGATTGTGACGGGGAGGGGCTTGCCGCTGACGTCCTGCAGCGTCGTCAGCTCGCGGACCAGCTTGCCGCCGGCCGTGACTTCCACCCGCTGCGCACCGGACTTGCCGCGCAGCCGCGGCTCCATCGTCTTTTCAAGACCTTCCTTGCCGATCTTGAACCCCGGTGTGATGAGGAGAGGGTTCTTGCCCTCCTTCTCGAACTCCTCCTTGTTGGGCGTCCCCACATACCCGATCAGGTGCGCGACCGCCGCCCCGTCGGGGTAGAAGCGCGAGAAGGAGCGGAGCGGCGCCACCCCCGGAAGCTCCGGGAGGCGGACCGTCACCGCCGCATATTTCTCGAACGGCAGATTCTCGGCGACCGGCACCGGCTGATAGCCCGCGGCGCGCTTCAACTCCTCCCGTATCCGCTCCACCTCGTCCGCCGGCAGCTCGAGGAGTCCGGCGAGCTCGGCGAGGATCCGCTCCTCGTCGCGCAGCCGGTCGGGGATGAGGTCGACTCTAAAGTCGCTGCGGTTGATCGCGATCGGCTGGCCGTGGCGGTCGACGATCCAGCCCCGCCGCGGCGGGATGAGGCGCATCTGCACCCGGTTGGATTCGGAGAGGACGTTGTAGCGCTCGTTCTCGGCGATCGAGATATAGGCCATGCGCCCGGCGAGGGCGACTGCCAGCACCCCCTGGGCGCCGCCCAGCACCAGAGCGCGCCGGGTGAAGGTATAGCCCTGGCTGTTCTCGGTGATGATCGGGCGGCCACGCCGCGTCATCTGCCAAGCCGCCAGCGGTCGAGGGCCAGCACTAGCCGCGCCACCACCGGATAGGAGAAGATCGATAGGACCAGCTGCGGCAGCAGCACGCCGAAGGGGGCGTGGTTTCCCATCAGACGGGCGATGCCCCACGCGCCGAACGTGTAGAAGAGGATGGCGAGGGAGGCGAAGAACCAATCGGTCCAATAGTCGCGCCAGCCCAGGCGGCTGTCGATCACGTCGAAGACGAGGAAGGTGATCGTCCACAGCGCCATCGATTGGCCGAGCGGGTGACCGGCGATGAGGTCGTTGAACAGGCCGAGCGGCAGCGCGACGTGGGCGAGCCACATCTCCGGGCGGAGCAGCCGCCAGGCGATCAGCACCAGGAAGGCGAAATCCGGAACGAGCGGGACCGTCATCACGATGGGCAGCGCGTCGAGCAGAGAGGCGCCGAGCGTGGTCAGGATCGGCAAGGCCTGGCGCCTGAGGCCCCAGATCGCGACGTCGCGGCTTGACCCCGCGATCCGGCTCACTGACGTCCTCCGACGAGGGCGGAGGAGGTCGGCTCGGAGAGCGGCTGATCCGCCAGCGGCTGGTAGATCTGCAGCACCACCGCATAGTCGACCGAGGCGGGGTCGGCGAGCGGCTTGGCCACGGTCCGGTCCGGCTCGATCTTGGTCACGACAGCCACCGGAATGTTCGGCGGGTAGACTCCGCCGACGCCCGAGGTGACGAGAACGTCGCCGCGCCGGAACGGATTTTCGCCTACTTCCAGCGTCTTGAGATCGATGGTTCCGTCGCCGTGGCCGGTGGCGATGGCCGGAGTCCCGTCGCGCACCAGCCGCACCGGAACGTTGCTGGCGCCGTCGCTAACGAGGAGGACGCGGCTCGCCCAGCGGCCCGATTCGATGATGCGGCCGATCAGCCCGTCCGCGGAGCGCACCGGCTGCCCCGGCCGGATGCCGGACGAGCCGCCGGCGGCGAGGGTGCCCAGCCGCCGCACCGAATCGTAGGAGGAGCCGACGATCCGGGTCACCGCCACCTCGTCGCCGACCTGCTGCGTGAGGCCGAGAAGCGCCTTCAGCCGCTTATTCTCCAGCTCCAGCGCCCGCGCTTCGATCAGCTTGCGGCGCGACGCCTGCAGCCGCCGCTTCAGCTCCTCGTTCTGGGAGCCGGCGCGGAAGTAGTTGCGGACCGAGCCCGCGGCGCCGCCGACTTCGCGCACCACCGACCGCCCCGCCTCCGAGATCGGCCGGGTAGCGTCCAGCGCCGCGCCTTTGAGGGCATTGAAGCCGCGCGGATCGATCGCGGCGATGATGAGCAGCAGCACCGCGAACAGCACTCCGCCGACGGCGAGGACGTAGCCGAGGAACAGTCCGTATTGCGCCCTGCGGGAGAAGCCCGGGCGCCGGGTCGACGGCGGCGCCATGATCGCGGTCCCCGTTCGCTCAGGCGGTCAGCAGGACGCCGCGGAAGATCTCTTCCTCGAGAGCCCGGCCGGTGCCGATGGCGACGCAGGCCAGCGGATCGTCCGCCACCGTCACGGGGAGGCCGGTCTCGTCGCGCAGCACCTCGTCCAGGCCCTGGAGCAGCGCGCCGCCGCCGGTGAGGACGATTCCCTGGTCGACGATGTCGGCAGCGAGCTCGGGGGCGGTATTCTCGAGTGCGATGCGCACGCCCTCGACGATCGTGCCGACCGGCTCCGACAGCGCCTCCGCGATCTGCCGCTGGTTGATCGTGATCTCCTTGGGCACGCCGTTGACGAGATCACGGCCCTTGATGTGGACGGTGAGGCCGTCGCCGTCCGCCGGCGGCTTGGCGATGCCGACCTGCTTCTTGATCCGCTCGGCGGTCGCTTCCCCGATCAGGAGGTTGTGGTTGCGGCGGACATAGGAGCTGATCGCCTCGTCCATCTTGTCGCCGCCGACCCGCACCGACGTCGTATAGGCAAGCCCCCGAAGGGAGAGGACCGCGACTTCGGTCGTGCCGCCGCCGATGTCGACCACCATCGATCCGATCGGCTCGGTGACCGGCATGTCGGCGCCGATCGCGGCCGCCATCGGCTCCTCGATCAGCCACACCTGCGAAGCGCCGGCATTGGAGGCCGCGTCGCGGATCGCTCGCCTTTCCACGGAAGTAGAACCGGACGGAACGCAGATCACGATCTCGGGCCAGCGCGGGAAGCGCCGCTTGCCGTGCACCTTCTGGATGAAGTGCTTGATCATCTGCTCGGCGACGTCGATGTCCGCGATCACCCCGTCGCGCAAAGGCCTGATGGCCTCGATCTGGTCGGGCGTCTTGCCCATCATCATCTTGGCGTCGTCGCCCACGGCCTTGACCCTTTTCACGCCGTTGATCGTCTCGATCGCCACCACCGACGGCTCGTTCAGCACCACGCCCCGTCCGCGCACGTAGACGACCGTGTTCGCGGTGCCGAGGTCGATCGCCATGTCGTGGGAGGGGAACTTGAAGAAACGCATGAAGGACATGGTGGCTGGTCTCGCTTCCCTGACGCCGCGAGGCCCGGAAAATGCCAGCCCCGCCCGATTGTTGCCTCTATAGGATGCCCCCGCCGCTTGCGCCACATCGTCGTGAACGTTCATCTCGCGGGACGCTGCGGCTTGGGCTAGACACAATGGCATGTCAATAAGGCGCCTCCCCGAGCATCTCGTCAACCGCATCGCCGCCGGCGAGGTGGTGGAGCGTCCTGCGAGCGCGCTGAAAGAGCTGGTCGAAAATGCGATCGACGCCGGCGCGAGCCGCATCGGCGTCTCGCTCGCCGCCGGCGGGATCGGCCGGATCGAGGTCGTGGACGACGGCTGCGGCATGGCGCCCGCGGAGATGGCGCTCGCGCTCGAGCGCCACGCCACCTCGAAGCTCCCCGGTGAGGAGATCGAAGCGGTGACCACCCTGGGCTTCCGCGGCGAGGCGCTGCCGTCCATCGCCAGCGTCGCCCGCCTCACCATCGAGAGTCGGGTGCGCGGCGCCGACGGCTGGTCGCGGATCGTCGATAACGGCCGCGTGGCGGGCGAGGGGCCGGCGGCGCTCCCGCCCGGCACCCGCATCCGCGTCGAGGACCTGTTCGCCCGCGTTCCGGCGCGCCGCAAGTTCCTCCGCTCCGATCGCTCCGAATATGCCGCCTGCCTCGACGTCGTGAAGCGGCTCGCCATGGCGCGGCCCGACATCGGCTTCACCCTCGAGCATGAAGGCCGCCGCAGCCTCTCCGTGCAGCCGGGGGAGGACCGCCCCGCCCGCGTCGCCGGCCTCACCGACCGCGACCTGCAGGCCAACAGCGTCGCCATCGACTACGATCGCGGCCGCGCGCGCCTGGGCGGCGTCGCCGGCCTTCCCACCTTCAACCGCGGGGTGGCGGACCACCAATTCCTGTTCGTCAACGGCCGCCCGGTGAAGGACCGCCTCCTCATCGGCGCCGTCCGCGCCGCCTACCAGGACCTCCTCGCCCGCGACCGCCACCCGATCGTCGCCCTCTTCATCGACCTCCCGACCGACGAGGTCGACGTCAACGTCCACCCGGCCAAGACCGAGGTCCGCTTCCGCGAGCCTGCCCTGATCCGCGGCCTCATCGTCGGCGGCCTCAGGCACGCCCTCGACGCTTCCGGCTTCCGCAGCGCGCAGCCGGCCGCCGCCAACGTGCCGTGGCAGGCCCCTGCCGGCGAATACGAGCGTCATTCCCCCGCAAGCACGAATCCAAGCAGCTTCTGGACTCCCGCTTTCCCAGGAGTGACGAGTGGAGGAGTAGCGGAGGGACGCGCCGAGTATCTTCCCGCGGCCCGCGCGGAAGCCGCCGCCACGCCGCCGCCCGACCAAGCCCGCTTCCCGCTCGGCGTCGCGCGCGGCCAGGTGGCGGCGACCTACATCGTCGCCGAGGCCGAGGACGGCCTCGTCCTCGTCGATCAGCATGCCGCCCACGAGCGGCTCGTCCTCGAGCGGATGCGTAAGGCGATGGCGAATGGCGGCGTCGCCCGCCAGGCGCTGCTCCTCCCCGAAGTGGTCGAACTGGACGAGCCCGGCTGCGACCGCCTTGAGGCGCGGGCGGCGGAGCTTGCCGAGATGGGGCTGGAGGTCGAGCGATTCGGCCCCCGCGCCATGCTCGTCCGCGCCACCCCCGCTTTGCTCGGAAACGGCGACATACGCGGCCTCATCACCGACCTTGCCGACGAGCTCACGGCGTTCGACGAGGCGCTCAGCCTCAAGCAGAGAATCGACCATGTCGCCGCGACCATGGCGTGCCACGGCTCGGTGCGCGCCGGCCGAATCCTCTCCGTCGCCGAGATGAACGCCTTGCTGCGCGAAATAGAGGTCACCCCCCATAGCGGCCAGTGCAACCACGGCCGCCCCACCTGGGTGAAGCTCGCCCACGGGGACATCGAGAAACTGTTCGGGCGCAAGTAGCGCCGCCATGACGTCACATGGTCTTTCGGCGGGGAAGCCAAATCGCCCGCGGTTCGTTAAGGATGCGCAATCGTAGCTCCGCCTCTCCGCCGGAGCCGCATTGACGGGCGCCGGAAAACTGCGCCTCGAGGATGGAGGCAGATTTGAAGAAACTGATCCTGTTCGCAGCCGTGGCCGGCCTCGGCCTGGTCAGCGCCGCCCCGCCCGGAGCGGCCCCAGCCCCGGCAGGGACTCGCGCCGCGGGCGGTTACCCGCCCTGCTCGCGCACCGTCACCGACCGCTGCATCCAGCTCCACGAGCGCGGCGTGCGCACCGCGGCCAACCTCGCCAAGAACCGGCGGCTCGGGCCCGAGCAGGGCGTGGCAACCGCCTCTGCGGCACCGGCGCCTCGGGCGGCCGCACCGGTCCGGCTCGCGCGCAACGACTATCGCCGCTGCTCGCACGGCACCCGCCGCGGCTGCTACCAGCGCTACGAGCGCGGCTGAGAGAGGCTGCGAAGGCGCGCGCCGACCGCCTCGATCGGGTGGCCGGACGCCCGGGTGCGGCTCCGCGTTAGGCGCGGATAGCCGGCGCGGGCGTCGGCGAGCAGCTCCTCCACGAAGCTGCCGCTGCGCACCTCGCGCAGGATGCGGCGCATCTCGGTCCGAGTGTCCGCGTCGACGATCCGCGCGCCGCCCTTTAGCGCGCCGAACTCGGCCGTGTTGGAGATCGCCTCGCGCATCCCGGCAATGCCGCGCTCATAGATGAGATCGGCGATCAGCTTCACCTCGGTAAGGCATTCCAGATACGCGATTTCCGGTGAGAAGCCGGCATCCACCAACGTCTCGTAACCGGCCTGGATCAGCTCCGGGATCGCGCCCCACAGCACCGCCTGCTCGTTGAACAGGTCTGCCTCGCACTCCTCGGCGAAGCTGGTCGGCAGGATGCCGACGCGTCCGCTGCCGAGCGCCCAGCCGTAGGAGAGGGCGAGCGTCTCCGCGGATCCGCTGGCATCCTGGGCTATGGCAAAGAGTGAGAGAAGGCCGCTACCTCTTTGATATTCCGAGCGAAGGGCGGTGCCGGGGCCTTTGGGTGCGACCAGCACCACGTCGAGGTCCGGCCGCGGCTCGATCAGCCCGAAGCGGATGCTCAGGCCGTGCGCGAAGACGAGGGATGCGCCTTCCCGGAGGTTCCCGGCCAAGGCCTCCTTGTAAATCTCGCCCTGGAGCTCGTCCGGCGCCAGCAGGACGACGACCTCCGCGCCAGCCGCCGCCTCGGCCACTGCAGCGACCGGAAAGCCGTCCTCCTCCGCCTGGGCCCGGCTATCCGAGCCGTCCGCGAGGCCGACGACCACCGTCACACCGCTGTCGCGAAGGTTGAGCGCCTGGGCGCGGCCCTGGTTGCCGTAGCCGACGATCGCGACGCGGCGGCCGCGGATCAGGTCGGGATCGACATCCTCATCGCGATAGGTCCGCATCGAGGCGGGCTAGGGCATTTGCGAGGCCGCCGCAATCGAGCGGCTCGTGGAAGCGCGGCCACTCCGGCGGCGGCTGGCGGGAGAACCAGGTATACTGGCGCTTCGCATATTGCCGGGTCGCCGTGCGCCCGGCCTCCAGCGCCTGCTCGCGATTCAGATCGCCGGAGATGAAGGCGGCTATCTCGCGAACCCCGATCGCCCGCATCAGCGGCAAAGCAGGATCGAGGTCTCGCGCGAGAAGTAAGCCAACCTCCATAACCCCCTTATCTGAAAGTATTTCCTTGAAACGCTCATCGCAACGTTCGTAAAGCCACTGCCGCGGTGGCAGCAGGATAAGCGGGGCCAGAAAGACCTCATCTCCCATCCCGCCGCGCCGCTGCTTCTGCCACTCCGCCAGCGGCTGGCCCGTCGAGCGCACCACCTCCAGCGCCCTTGCGACGCGGGTCGTATCGGAGGGCCGGATCCTGGCCGCCGCGCCCGCATCCTCCCGCACCAGTGCCGCATGCGCCTCCGTCACCGCCATCGCCCGGACCTCCGCCCGGACCGCGGGGTCGATCTCCGGCACCGGCGCGATGCCCTCCAGCAAGGTTCGGATGTAGAGCCCCGTTCCGCCGGCGAGGATCGGGAGCTTCCCGGCCGCATGCGCCGCCCGTACCTCCCGCGAAGCGTCGGCCGCCCATTCCGCCGCCGAGCAGGCGTAGCCCCCGTCGCGATAGCCGTAGAGCCGGTGCGGCGCCCGCTCCTCCTCCGCTTCGCTGGGCCGCGCGGTGACGATGCGAAGGTCGCAGTAGACCTGCGCGCTGTCGGCGTTGATCACCACGCCGTCCGTCCGTTCCGCCAGCGCCAGCGCCAGTGCCGACTTGCCGCTCGCCGTCGGGCCTGCAATGAGCGCCAGCCGCGGCAGAGAAGGGGAAGAGATGTTCATCGCGACGCTGATAGCAGCGCAGAGGCTGTCGAGCGGCGACATTTCTGCCGCCGAGGACGCGCTCGAAGCCGTCGGCATCGACCCGTTCGGGCGCAGCTGGATAGAGCCGGACACCGCCTGCGACCTCCTCTTCGCCACCGCCCCGGAACGCGCGCGCACGGCCCTTGAGGGGCTGCTCCCAGAGGTGGACGTCGTCGTCCAGGGCGAGGCCGGCCGGCGCAAGAAGCTGCTCATCGCCGACATGGATTCGACGATGATCACCGTCGAGTGCATCGACGAGCTCGCCGATTATGCCGGCCTCAAGGCGGAGGTCGCGGAGGTGACCGAGCGGGCGATGCGGGGGGAGATTCAGTTCGAGGAGGCGCTGCGCGCCCGCGTCGCCCTGCTGCGCGACATGGAGGAATCGGTGATCGACCGCTGCCGCTCCGAACGCGTCCGCCTCACCCCTGGCGCGAAGGCTCTGGTGCGGACGATGAAGCGGGAGGGGGCGCTCACCATCCTCGTCTCCGGCGGCTTCACCCGCTTCGCCGAGCCGGTCGCCGAGGAGATCGGCTTCGACCGCGTCTTCGCCAATACCCTCCTCGGCGCCGAGGGACGGCTGACCGGCACCGTGTCGGATCCGATCGTCGGCGCCGAGACCAAGCGACTTACCCTCCTCGACGCGCTTGTCGAGCGCAGCCTCGATCCCGACGAGGCGCTGGCGGTCGGCGACGGCGCCAACGATATCCCGATGATCCGGGAAGCGGGCCTCGGAATCGCCTATCATGCGAAGCCGGCGACCGCGGCGGCGGCAGACGCGCGGATCGACCATAACGACCTCACTGCCTTGCTCTACGCGCAGGGCTTTTCGCGCAGCGAGTGGGCCGCGGATTAGGCCGGCCGGCTCATGTCGGCGGCGATCGCCGCCACCGCGAAGGCGACGGACTGTTCGGAGAAGGCGAAGGTCAGCCGCACCCCGTCGTCGGCAAGCGCCGCAACCGTGCCGCTGATCGTCCCCGCTTCCGGGTGGCGCAGTTCGACCGTGGCGCCGAGCGCCGGCCGTGCGTTGGTCTCGAGAAAGGCGCCGCGAGCGGAGACGTCGCGCAGGGCCGCGGGCGCGGGCGCGTCGGCGATGAGGACGCACATCCGGCGCCTGCGCCAGCGGCTCGCCATCGTCGCGCGATCCCCGATCTTGCCGATCGCCCCCATTTTCTTCCCCCTGCCGCCCTTACTCACACGAAGGTAGGGGAGTGGCGCAAAGAAACCGTTAAGCGGCGCGGATTACGGTGCGACGGGGAAGCAGGCCGAGCCCGCCGCCTTGGCCGCGGCGCACACCTTGTCGGCCGCCGCGCGGCTCGCCACCGGGCCGGCTTGGAGCCGGGTCATCGCGCCCGCGGGCACGAACGCCGGCTGCAGCGGCCCCAGCGCTCCGACCTTGGCGCGGAGCACGTCCCACTGGCGGCGCGCATTGGCGGTATTGCCGAACGCGCCGAGCTGGACGCGCCAGCCGCCTCCGCCCGCCGGACCTTTGGGCGGAGCCGCCGCCGCCACGACGGCGTCCTGGGCAGAGCGTGAAGGCGGCACCGGACTTGGCGTCCGCGGGGGGCGCGCCGCTGCGGCCGACGCCATGGCTGCGCCACGCTGCATCTTCTGGGCGATGGCGAGGCCCTGCTGGCGCTGGGCGACCGGAATGAACTTGTCCATCTGCTCGAGATTCGCGGCCGCCGGCGGCAGGCCCGCGGCGGCGGCCTGGGTCATCAGCGCATAGGCGCGCGGCCAATCCTTCTGGACGATGTCGCCGTTGAAGAGGGCGGTGCCGAGCACATATTGCGCCCTCGGGTCGCCGCCCTCGGCGGCCTTGCGGATCCACGGCATCGCCTTGGCGCGGTCGCCGTTCTGGAAGAGGATCAGGCCGAGATTGGCCTGCGCCTGGCTGTGGCCCTGCTGCGCCGCTTTCTCGTACCAGGTCTGCGCGATCCTGAGGTCCATCGGCACGCCGCGCCCGATCTTGTAGGCTTGGCCGAGGTTGAACTGCGCATCCTTCTCGCCCTTGTCGGCGAGCGGGCGCCATTCCTTGACGGCGGCGGCGTAATTCCCCGCCTGCCAGGCATCGACGCCGGCCTTGACGTCCGCCAGCGCGGAGCTGCCTCCGAGCGCGAGCGCGGCGGCCGCCGAAGCGCCGATCAGGTGGCGAGCCAGACTATGCATCATGAACCTCTTCGTGCTGAGGGAAATCCGATCGCCCGCTGCCTATCGGATAATCGTTAACGCGCTCTTAGCATTAGCCGCCGGGCGGCCGGGCGAGCCGCACGAACCGGCCGGGCCGTTAACCTGATCTTAGGCAAGGTAGCGCAAATCCGGGCTTCCAAGCATCGGGAGCGAGGGTTTTCATGCGCGTATTGGCACTGTCGTCGCAAAAAGGCGGCTCCGGCAAGACGACCTTGTCCGGCCATCTCGCCGTCCAGGCGGAACGAGCCGGGGCGGGGCCTGTCTGCCTGATCGACATCGATCCGCAGGGCTCGCTCGCCGACTGGTGGAACGAGCGCGAGGCGGAGATGCCGGCTTTCGCCCAGACGACCGTGGCACGGCTCGCCGCCGACCTTGAGGTGCTGCGCAGCCAAGGCTTCAAGCTCGCCGTCATCGACACGCCGCCGGCGATCACGCTCGCTATTCAGAGCGTCATCCAGGTCGCCGAGCTGATCGTCATCCCGACCCGGCCGAGCCCGCACGACCTGCGCGCCGTCGGTGCGACCGTCGACCTGTGCGAGCGGGCCGGCAAGCCGCTCATCTTTATCGTCAACGCCGCGACGCCCAAAGCCAAGATCACCTACGAGGCCGCGGTCGCCCTCTCGCAGCACGGCACCGTCGCCCCCGTCACCATCCACCACCGCACCGATTTCGCCGCCTCGATGATCGACGGCCGCACGGTCATGGAAGTGGACCCCAACGGCAAGTCCGCCCGCGAGGTGGCCGAGCTCTGGGACTATATCTCGGATCGGCTGGAGAAGAATTTCCGCCGCACCGTGTTCGCGCCGCCGGGGGGCCTCGCCCAGCCCGCAATGCCCCGCCCCGTCGCCGGCTTCGGCCGGCGCGTGGTCAGCCAGTGAAGGGGAGGGGATCCATGGCCGACGCAAAGCCTTTCGCCTCTCTCTCCTCCGGTCTTCTCGCCCGCAAGGGCGCGGCCAAGCCTGCCATGCGCCCGCAGGGCTTCGGCAGCTTCGGCTCGAGCCTCGAGGATCTCGGCTGGAACGACATGGGCCACGCCGTCCAGGAGGAGCATGTCGCGACACCCGCGGCCGGGCTCACCCCCTCCCCGCAGCCCCGGCCGGTTTCCGACCCGGTGGCGGTGGCGGAGGAGCCGGGGGTCGCCGTCCCCGAGCCGGTGGTGGTCGAGCAGCAGCGCGCCCTCGAGGAGAGCTTCTCCAGCGCTCCCGCGGAGGTCGTCCAGCTGCCCTGCCGCCGCGTCGCCGGCGCCCCCGCAAAGGCGCGCGCCGCCTTCACCCTGCGGATCGATCCGGAGCGTCACTTCAAGCTGCGTCTCGCTTGCGCCGTCACCGGCCGGTCGGCGCAGCAGCTGGTGACCGGTGCCCTCGACGAGTTCCTGAACAGCCTGCCCGAAGTCGAAGCCATGGCCGAACGCGTGCCGGCCGAGGCCGGGCAGCGCAGCCGATAAGCGGAGTGACCAGGATGATGAACTACACCGCACTAAAAATCGCAGGTTCGGCGCTGGCGATCGTCGCCACGATGGTGGCCTGCAAGCCGGCCGCCCAAGCCTATCGCGTCGCCTCGGCCTCGACCAAGGCGCCGAAGCCCGAGGAGCAGGCGATCGCGTTTTACGCCAAGGCTCAGGCGAGCGTGCAGAAGGGCGACCTCGTTGCCGCGCTTCCCGACGCCGAGCGAGCCGTGGAGCTCAGCCCGCGCGACTCCGGTTTCCGGATGCTGCTCGGCGACCTCTACCTCAAGAACGGCCGCTTCCAGTCCGCCGAGACCGCGTTCAACGACGTGCTGCAGCTCGATCCGAACAGCAAGCGCGCTCAGTTCAGCCTGGTCCTGACGGAGATCGCGCTCGGCCGCACCGGAGCCGCGCTGGTCCGCCTCGACCGTCTCTCCGAGACCGCCGCTCCGGGCGACGTCGGGCTTGCCTACGCCCTCGCCGGCCAGCCGCGCCGGGCGATCGACATGCTGGAGCCCGCCGCCCGCGCCCAGGGCGCCGACGGCCGGGTCCGCCAGAACCTCGCCCTCGCTTACGCCCTGGCGGGCGACTGGCAGAAGGCCCGCACCACCGCCGCGCAGGACGTATCCCCGGCCGAGCTCGGCACGCGCATGGCGCAGTGGGCCGCGC
>DASVVY010000059.1:0-31565 GCA_036386335.1 Allosphingosinicella sp.
CGACAAGAAGAGCTACCAGCTGGACCCGGCCAATGCCGAGGAGGCGCTGCGCGAGGTGGCGCTCGACCTTGCGGAGGGCGCCGACCATGTGATGGTGAAGCCGGGCCTGCCCTATCTCGACATCGTCCGGCGGGTGAAGGAGCGCTTCGAGGTGCCGGTCTTCGCCTATCAGGTGTCGGGCGAATATGCGATGATCGAGGCGGCGGCCGCGGCCGGGGCGGGGGACCGCGACGCGCTCGTCCTGGAGACGCTGATGGCCTTCAAGCGCGCCGGCTGCTCGGGCGTCCTCACCTACCACGCGGCGCACGCGGCGAGGCTGCTCGCCGGATGAGCGACGGCCGCCGCGCCGAGTTGCTGCGGCTGCAGGCGGCGGCCGCGCCGCTGGAGCCCGGCCCCGAGGAGCGCGAGGCTCTGGCCGCGGCGGCCTTTGCCCACGCCCAGCAATTCCTCGCCGAGCTGCCCGACGGCCCCGCCAACCGCGGTTGGGAGGACGTCTTCGCCGAGCGGCTGGAGCCGGAGTTCGGGGAAGGGGGGCGGCCGCTCGATGCGACCCTCGCCTATCTCGGCCGCTCGGTCGACCGCCCCGGCATCACCACCGCCTCGCCGCGCTTCATGGGCTATGTGCCGGGGGGCGGGCTGTTCCACTCCGCGGTCGGCGACTTCCTTGCGGCCGCGTCGAACAAATATGCGGGCTTCGCCTCGGCCGCGCCCGGCGCGGTGCGGCTCGAGAATGCGACCACCGCGTGGCTGGCGCAGGCGATCGGCTTTCCGGCCACCGCCGCGGGCACGCTCACGTCCGGCGGCAGCACGGCCAACCTCGCCGCCATTGTCGCCGCCCGCGAGGCGCGGGACGAGGAGGCGGGAGGGGCGATCTACCTGACCCGCTTCGCCCACCATTGCATCGACAAGGCGCTCCGCATCGCCGGACGGCGCCGCGCGCCGCGCCGGCTCATCGGCACCGACGAACGCCACCGGATGCGGGCCGACGCGCTAGCCCAAGCCCTGGAACGGGACCGCGCGGACGGGGTGAGGCCGTGGCTGGTGGTCGCTTCGGCGGGCACGGTCGACACCGGCGCGGTCGATCCGCTCGCTGAGATCGCCGACCTCTGCGCCCGCTTCGGTGCGTGGTTCCATGTCGATGGGGCCTATGGCGGGCTGTTCATGCTCTGCGACGAGGGACGGCAGGTGCTGTCCGGAATCGAGCGCGCTGACACGGCCGCGCTCGACCCGCACAAGACGCTGTTCCTGCCCTACGGCACCGGCGCCGTCGTCGCCCGCGACGGTCAGACCCTGCTCGACGCCTTCAGCGCCAGCGCCGACTACATCCAGCCGCTGGGCGAGAGCGAGGTCGGCCCCTCGCCGGGGGACCTTTCGCCCGAGCTCACCCGCCACTTCCGCGCGCTGCGGCTGTGGTTGCCGCTCCAGCTCGCGGGCGTCGCCGCCTTCCGCGCCGCCCAGTCGGAGAAGATCCGGCTCGCCCGCTATTTCCACGCCCGGCTGTCCGAAATGGAGGGCTGGGAAGTGGGGGCACCGCCGGACCTCTCGATCGTCGCCTTCCGCTACCGTCCCGCCGCCGGGGATGTCGACGATTTCAACCGGCGACTGCTGCGCCGGCTCCAGCAGGACGGGCGGGTGTTCCTCAGCGGCACGCGGATCGACGGCGCCGACTGGCTGCGCTGCGCGATCCTCTCGTTCAGGACGCACCTCGCCCATATCGATGAGACGCTCGACGTGCTCGCCGGCCTCGCCTGGGCGGAGGCGGAATGAGCGGCGCGGCCGCCGATACCGACGCGCCCGCCGGCATGGTCGCCGAACGCTTCGCCCGGCCGCTGTTCCTGACCACCGTCCTCGCCGGCTCCTTTCTCCTCTTCCTGATGCAGCCGATGATCGCGCGGATGGCGCTGCCCCGGCTCGGCGGGGCGCCCGCGGTCTGGAACAGCGCCATGGTCGTCTACCAGGCGCTGCTCCTCGCCGGCTATGCCTACGCACACCTCCTCGCCCGATGCGCGCCGCGGCGGCAGGCGGGGGTCCATCTCGCCGGCTTCGCGGTGGCGGCTCTATGGCTGCCGATCGGCCTCACCGGCGCGCTGCTGCCGCCCGACGCCTCGCCGGCCTTGTGGGCGCCGTGGTTCCTGCTGAGCTCGATCGGCCCGCTCTTCTTCATCGTCTCGGCCCAGGCGCCGCTGATGCAGCGCTGGTACGCGCTGGAGACGGCGCGGGGCGATCCCTACCCGCTCTACGCAGCGTCGAACCTCGGCAGCTTCGCCGGCCTCATCTCCTATCCTTTGCTGGTCGAGCCGCTGCTGACCTTGCGCCAGCAGAGCCTGGTGTGGAGCGCGGGCTATGCCTTGCTGGTGCTGCTGGTGGCGGTCTGCGCGCTCACCGTCCCCGCCGCAGCGGTGGAGCAGGCGCCCGAGACGGCGGAGCCGCCGCCGGCGCGCAGGCGCCTGTTCTGCTGGGTGGCGCTGGCGGCGGTCCCCTCGGGGCTGATGCTGTCGACCACCACCCACCTCACCACCGACGTCGTCGCGGTGCCTCTGCTGTGGGTGGTGCCGCTCGGCCTCTATCTGCTGAGCTTTGTCATCGCCTTCGCCCATGGCCGCAAGGCGGCGCGGCTGTTCACGGCGATCGCGCCGCTGGTGCTGCTGATCGCCGGCGGCTTCGCGTTCAGCGACGGCTCGAACCAGCCCTTCTTCGGCGCCACCATCGGCCTCGTCCTGTTGTTCACCATCGCCACCACGCTGCATGCGGAGTTGTTCCGCCTCCGCCCGGGCCCGGCGCGGCTCACCACTTTCTATCTGGCGATGGCGGTTGGCGGCGTGATCGGCGGCTTCTTCTGCGCCGTCATGGCGCCGGGCCTGTTCGACTGGGCCTACGAGCATCCGCTGCTGCTCCTCGCCGCCGCCTTCCTCCTGCCCCAGGCGCCGTTCCTGCCCTGGGGCGACCGGCTCCCCGCCTGGGCGGCCTGGCTGCTGGTCGGGCTCGCCTTCCTCTTCTCGATCGCGGCCGAGGAGCGGCTGTGGGGGTTCGGGCGGGTGGAATGGTCGCTGCTGCCGAGCATCGCCATATCGCTGATCGCGCTGCTCTTCATCGGCCGGCGGCTTCGCTTCGCCTTCTGTCTCGCCGCGCTGATGCTGAGCTATGGCGGCTGGCACAAGCTCCAGGAGAGCGCCGAGGGGATCCGCACCCGCAGCTATTTCGGAGTCTATACGGTCAGCACCCAGCGCAGCCCGCCCGCGCGAATCCTGACCCACGGCACCACCCTCCACGGCATCCAGAACCTCTCGCCCGGCGAGGAGAGCGAGCCGACCTCCTATTACGCCCGCGGCTCCGGCGTCGGGGTGGCGCTCACCGGGGCCGATTTCCTGTTCGGGCCGAACGCCCGCATCGGCGTCGTCGGTCTCGGCACCGGCACGCTCTCCTGCTATTCGCAGCCGGGGCAGAGCTGGCGCTTCTACGAGATCGATCCGGCGATCGTCGGCATCGCCACAGACCGCAGCCGCTTCACCTTCCTCTCGCGCTGCGCACCGCAGGCGCGGGTGGTGCTGGGCGACGCCCGCATCAGCCTGGCGCGGCAGCGGCCGGGGCAGCTCGACCTGCTCGCGCTCGACGCTTTCTCCTCCGACGCGGTGCCGATGCACCTCCTCACCCGCGAGGCGCTCCAGGTCTATGCCCGCGCGCTCGTGCCGCAGGGCATGCTCCTCGTTCACATCTCGAACCGGTATCTCGACCTCGAGCCGGTGCTAGCGCAGGCGGCACGGGCGCAGGGCTGGCATGCGGCGGTCTACGACTACAATCCCGATCCGGCCGAGCGCTCGCAGAACGCCACCATCTCGGTTTGGGTGGCGATGAGTCGCGATCCCGACCAGCTGCTCGCGCTCCGCGTGCTCAGCCGCGAGGAGGCGTATCGCTGGCGGCCGCTGGTCGGGCGGCGCGGCTTCGCGGGCTGGAGCGACGATTATGCGACCATCGTCCCGCTCCTCGAGGATTGGCACAGCTGGCTCCCCAGCGGCATGCGGGGGAAAAGATGATCGAGACGCAGCGGCTCCTCCTGCGGGACTGGCGCGAGGAGGACATCGAGCCCTTCATCCGCCACCTCAACACGCCGGCCGTGATGCGCTGGCTCGGCGGCGTGCGGCCGCCGGAGGAGCATCGGCGCAGCGTGCGGGAACGGATGATGCGCTGGCAGGAGGAGCTCGGCTTCACCTTCTGGGCGCTGGAGGAGAAAGCGAGCGGCGAGCTGCTCGGCTTTTGCGGCATCAAGATCGCCGACGATCCGGACAGCCCCGTCGAGGGCCTGCACGAGATCGGCTGGCGGCTGCGCGAAGATGCCTGGGGCAAGGGCTATGCGAAGGAGGCGGCGATGGCGTCGCTCGACTTTGCCTTCGGGACTTTGGGAGCGGATCGGGTGGTCGCCCTTACGGTGGTCGAGAATATAGCGAGCTGGGGGCTGATGGAGCGGCTCGGCATGCGCCGCAGCCCCGAGCTCGACTATGAAGGCGCGCCCTGGGCCGAGGGGCCGGTGATCGCCTACGCGCTGGGCCGCGAGCAATGGAGGGGGTAACCGTCATCCCCTTCGCCGGGCAGACCCCACGCGTCGATCCCACCGCCTTCGTCGCGCCCGGCGTCCGGCTGATCGGCGACGTGGAGATCGGCCCGCAGGCGAGCATCTGGTACAATTGCGTGCTGCGCGGCGACGTCAACCGCATCCGCATCGGCGCGCGCACCAACGTCCAGGACGGCAGCGTCATCCACGTCGATTCGCCGAAGCCGGGGCGCGACGAGGGAAATCCGACGCTGGTCGGCGCCGACGTGCTGATCGGCCATATGGCGATGGTCCATGGCTGCCGGCTCCACGACCGGGCGTTCGTCGGCCTCGGCGCGATCGTCATGGACGGCTGCGAGATCGAGAGCGGCGCCATGCTCGCCGCCGGGGCGATGCTGACGCCTGGGCGGCGGATACCGGCAGGGCAGCTCTGGGCTGGGCGCCCCGCCAAATACGTCCGTGACCTCGCCGAGGAGGAGCTGGCGGCGCAGGCGGAGGGCGTCGCCCACTACGTCCGCCTGGCGGGGGCCCACGCAGCGGCGCTCAGCCGCCCCTGAGGGAGGTCCTCAAAGCTTCGATCCGCTCGTGCTGCCGGTCCGCGAGCGCCTGCAGCTCCGACGTGGCGGCGGTGAGCCGTTCGCGGTCGGCCTGGCTGAGGGTGCCGGCATTCGCCTGGCGGATGGCGAGGGCGTCGAGCTCCGCGAGCGCGCGAAGGGTGGGCGCGCGGGCCGCCTCGACCCGCGAGATCGCCTGCTGCGCCTCGACCCAGCTGTCGCTGCCGGGCCCGCCGGCGCGCGCGGCGGCGGCGCGGGCGGGACCGAGCGCCGCCTCGAAGGCATCGTGGCCGCTGCGCCCCTCAGAAACCAAGCCGCGCGCCTGCGCGGCGATCTCCGGATTGTCGGGAAGGGGCGGGGCCGGCGCGGCTTCCTCATCGTCGTCGGCACGCTGCAGCTCGGCTTCGCGCACCGCCAGCGACGGGTACGGCCCCGGCGGCGCACAGGCGCCGGCAAGAGCGAGAAGCAGGAGGATGGCGCGCCGCACGCCCCCTCCTATGCGCCGCTTCATTCGCCCGCAACAGGGTTGCGAAGGCGGGACCTTCCCCCTATGTGGCCGTCTCCCGCGCGCCCGTAGCTCAGCTGGATAGAGCACCAGACTACGAATCTGGGGGCCGGAGGTTCGAATCCTTCCGGGCGCGCCAATTCCCGTGAATTCCTTGACTTGACCGTGTTTCCTACGGTTGCGTCTGAGGTCCCGCCGCCTCTAAAGCGCTGACGATGCTCGAATCCCTGCTCATTCCCGCGCTCATCGTGAGCGGCGCCGATGCCGCCGCCGCCGAGGCACCCGTCTCCGGTCTCTCCGAAGGCGTGCGGGCAATGATCGACGCCGCGATCGCCTCCGGCGACAAGAAGGCGGTCGAGATGATGATGCGTTTCGCTCGCGAGACGAACGGCCACGCGGCGGCCGAGCTGGACCGGATCCAGGCCGACTGGGACCGGCACCTCGCCCAGTCGGAGGAATCGCACCGGCGCGAGCGGCAGGAGATGCTCGCGGCGGCCGGGCTGCTCGACAATTGGAAGGGGCAGGTCGAGCTCGGAGCGTCACGGGCGACGGGAAGGAGCAGCAATCTCGGCCTCTACGGGGCGATCGGGTTCGACCGGGAGGGGGTGAAGTGGCGGCACAAGCTCTCCGCGCGGGCCGACCTCCAGCGCAACCGCGGCATCACCAGCACCAAGCGGGTGATCGCGTCCTGGCAGCCCAATTACGCGTTCGAGAAGCGGCTCTACGCCTACGGCCTCAGCCAGTTCGAATATGATCCGATCCAGCGCTACCACGGCCGCTACACCCTCGGCGGAGGGCTCGGCTACGACCTGCTGACGGCGCCCACGGCGCGCCTCGCGGTGGAGGGCGGCCCCGCCTTCCGCCACACCGACCGTATCGACCGGCCCTCGCAATCGCTGCTCGCCAGCCGCGCTTCGATCAACTTCAGCTGGACGATCGGGCCGGAGCTGGAGCTGAAGCAGACCGGCGCCGTCTATTACGAAGGCGGGGACAGCAGCGCCAACGCGCTCACCACCCTCGACGCGCGGATCGTCGGGCCGATCAAGGCGCGCTTCTCCTACGATCTGCGCTACGAGAGCCGGCGCGAGCTGGCCGACAATTCGCTCGACACATTGAGCCGCGTCACCCTCGTATACAGCTTCTGACGGCGCTCAGCCGCCGGCATGCTCCGGCTTGCCCTTGCGCTTGGTCGAGGCGAGCTCCTCAAGCTGCTTCTCGCTCATCGATTCCGCCATCCCCTTGGAAGGGCCCTTGAGCTTGCTCTTGGGCGTGTCGCCGCGCTTGGCCGACAAAGCGGCGCCCGCGGCCTTTTGCTGCGCTTTCGATTTTGCAGGCATGGTCGAACTCCTCTAACGGCCGTTGCGGCTGGAACCGACGCCGCGGGGGCGCGGTTCCTGAGCGGCAAGGCGCGAGCGGAGGACGCATGGACGAAATCGAATGGTGGGAGTTCGACTCCCCGGCTGAAATGGCCACCCAGGCCGCCGGGGACATCGGCTTCGTCGTCGAGAGCGCGATCGAGGCGCATAAGGGCGCGCGGCTGGCGTTGCCGGGCGGGTCGACGCCGGACCTGATCTACGCGGAGCTGCTGCAGCGCCGCGACATCGACTGGACCAAGGTGACGATCGTCCCGACGGACGACCGGCTGGTGCCCCACGACGATGCGCTCAGCAACTATCGCAAGCTCGAGGGCTTCTTCGGGGCGAAGCGGGCGAACCTCGTCTCGCTCGTCGACCCCGCAGGTCTCGGCGACGCGGCCGAGGCCGGGCGGCTCGCCGACGCGCGGCTCTCGACGCTCGACTGGCCGCTCGACCTCGTCTGCCTCGGCATGGGCGCGGACGGCCACACCGCCAGCATCTTCCCCGGCCCGGACTTCGACCGTGCCGTCTCGGGCCCGCGCGAGCGCCGCGCCACCGGCGTCCGGCCGGTGCCGAAGCCGGAAGCTGCGCCGGTCGACCGCGTAACGCTCACCGGCGCGGCGATCTCATCGGCGCGGGCGGTGATGATCGTGATCGCCGGCGCGGAGAAGCGCCGCGTGCTCGAGCAGGCGATCAGGGAGGGTCCGCTCTCCTCGGCGCCGATCGGCCGCGTCCTCTCCGCGATCGAAGCGCCGATCGACATCTTCTGGAGCGCGGAAGGCTAGCCCTCCTCCGCCTCCTTGAGGTGCCGCTGGAGATCCTGCCCCAGCCGGTGCTTCAGCCGCGCGGCGGCCTCGGGGGTGAGATCGCCGAACGAGCCGCGGTGCTCGGGCGCGAGGTGGGCCATCGGATGGCCGCCCCGCTCGAACACATAATGGTCGAACATCGCGCGCCAGATCAGCTTCTGGTGCTCGGGCAGGCCGCGGAAGGTGAGGGAGGCGTGCAGCAGCGGCCCGAACGGGTGGTCGTCCGCGACGGCTTCGTCCCACCAATAGTTGACGAGCAGGTTGATGCCCTCGAGCGATTGGACCCCGTGCCACCAGAGGTAGGGGACGAAGATGGCGTCGCCGGGCTCGAGCTCGGCGACCTGGGCCGCTTCGATCGCATCGCGGAAGCGGGGGTAGCGTTCCAGGTCCGGCCGCGCGAGATCGACCATGCTGACCGGCGCGCCGGCGGGGGTGAAGTCGACCGGTCCGACGTAGAGGTTGGCGACCTGGTCGGGCGGGAAGAGGATGAAGCGTCGCCGCCCCGCCGCGACGCAGGCGATATTCTCGTGGAAATCGAAGTGCGGCGCCACCGTCGCCGCGTTGCCGATCCAGGCCCGCGGCTTCACGTCGGCGGGAAGCAGCGGCAGCGGGTTGGCCAGCTCGAGGCCCGGCAGATGCTCGGGAATCGCGATCGCCTGCATCGCGATCATGACCGGAGCGGGGGCCTCCATCTGCCGCAGGAGGCCCTTGAGGACGTTGACGAGCTTTTCCTGCGTCGTCTGCACGTTCAAGCCCTTCATGTCCTCCTTGTAGAAGATCCGCCCCGCGATCGACGGCGGCCCCGTGGTGGTCGGGACCAGCGCGCCCGCGTCGAATCCGGCGAGATAATCGACCAGGGCGGCGGGCGAGGCCGAGCCCGCCCGGACCAGCGGCCAGTCCGCGACCACCCCGCGAAGGACGGCGGGGCGATTCAGGGGCAGGATCTCGGACCGGAAGAGCTCGGGCGTGACTCCCGTCCATTCCGGGACGCGGGGACGCTTCTGAAAAAGGGTCGAGAGGCTTACCGTCATCCCAGCAATCCAGATTAGGCGAGTTCCAACAAATGCATCGCTTCGAGAAGCGCCCCCCGCGCCTGCTCCATCCGCGCCCAGAGGGCCGGCTGGAGCAGGTCGTCGGGCGCGATCGCCTCTGGCCAGTGCTCGGCCACGACGTCGGCAATCCGGTCGAGCTTCGGCTCGTCGGCGAGGAAGCGGGGATCGACCGTCCGCGGATTGGCCGCGACGCGCAGGCGCAGGCAGGCCGGGCCGCCGCCATTGGCCATCGACTGGCGGACGTCGACGACGAAGAGCTTGCGGATCGGGCCGTTGCCGGCGACCATCTCCTCCAGCCATCGCCAGACCGACGGCGTTTCGCGCGCCTCCTCCGGCAAAATGAGCGCCATTCCGCCCTCCGGGAGCGTCACCAGCTGGGCGTTGAACAGATAGCTCCTGATCGCGTCCTCCAGGGTGACGGCGGCGGCGGGCACCTCGACGATCTCGACCTCCGGCACCAGCCGCTTCAGCTCGGCGTAGAAGGAGGGGCGGTCCTCGAACGCCTGTTCGTGGGCGAAGAGAACGTTCTCGTTCGCGACCGCCACCACGTCGTTGTGGAAGGCGCCGGCGGCGATGGCCTCTTCCGACTGGCAGACGAACAGGGTGCGTTCGGGATCGAGGCGGTGGAAGCGGGCGACGGCGCGGCCGGCCTCGACATGCTGGCGTACGGGATAGGCGCCGCCGCGCTGGCCGTAGACGAAGACCTCGACGCCCGGCTCGCCGTGGGCGGGGCAAAGGCGCATGTGATTGGCCGCGCCTTCATCCCCGAAGGTCGCGGGCACCGGCGCGTGGACAGCGAAATGGGTGTCGTCGGCGAAGGCGAGGCGCAGCTGCGCAAGCGTGTGGGGCCATTCGTGGCTGCGGTGGGCCATGGTGCGAAGGTTGGCGACGGTCAGGTGGCAGCGGCCGTCGGCGCAGTCGGGCGCGGGGGAGACGGTCGCCGCATTCGCCGCCCACATCGCCGAGGCCGAAAAGGCCGCGGGGCGGAGGGAGGGGGGCACCTCCTCGGCGCTGGTGCCGAGCTCGGCCAGCCAGGCGCGGTCGGGGCGGGGGTGGGGGAGGAGGATGCCCTGGGGGAGGCCGAGGCGCAGGTTGTGGCGCATCTTGTCGATCCCCTGCAGCGCCGCCGCGCGGGGATGGGAGACGAGGCCCTTGTTTGACGACGAGGCGATGTTGCCGAGGCTGAGCCCGGAATAATTGTGGCTCGGGCCGATGATGCCGTCGAAATTGATTTCCGGGAGGGTCACGTCAGCGGCCCATGGCAAGGATCGTGTCGCCCGAGGCCACGCCGAGCATCTCCGCGGCCTTGCGATCGATTGCGATGGTGCCGTCCGGGTTGCTGGTGACCTCTCCGTAGCAGGCGGCGAAGCGTCCGAGGCGGCCCGCGCCGAGCAGCATTTGCTGCGCGCCCGCCTCGTCGCTGACCGCGCCGACGACGCATTCGCGGGATTCGCGGACGGTGCGGATCTGGTCGGTCTGGGAGACCATGGTCGGGCCGCCGTCGAAGATGTCGACGTAGCAATCGTAGGCGAAGCCCTCCCGCTCCAGCATCTTCATCGCGGCGCGGCCGGACGGGTGGGGGACGCCCATCACCGCCCGCGCCGTCTCCGGAAGCATTGCCGTGTAGACCGGCGTCTTGGGCATCAGGTCGGCGATGAACTGGGTGCCGTGGACGGCGTTGAACTCGTCGGCTTCCTGGAAGGTCATGCCGAAGAAGCGGCCTGCGATCGCGTCCCAGAAGGGGGAGGCGCCGGCTTCGTCGATGACGCCGCGCAGCTCGGCGATGACGCGGTTGGCGAAGCGGGCGCGGTGGAGCTTGATGAACATGTAGCGGCTGCGCGCCAGCAGCATGCCGAGGCCCCCGGCGCGCTCGCCGGGGTGGAGGAACAGGCCGCCGACCTCCGAGCAGCCGTCGAAATCGGTGACCAGCGTCAGCATCTCGGCACGGAAGGTGCGGCCGAGCGCCTTGGAGGTCTGCGAGAGCGTGCTGATCCGGTAGCTGTAGAAGGGCCATTCGCTGCCGACCGAGCTGAACATCTGGCAGGTGCCGCGGATCTGGCCCGTGTCGACGTTCTCGAGGACCATCATGAACATGTCGTCGCCGAGGCTGTCCTCGTCGCGGGCGAAGCCGTGCTCGGAGCGGACCAGCTTGTCGACCAGCGCGCCCTTGTCGGGCGGCAGGTTGGTGAACCCGCCGCCGGTCAGCTTCGCCATCTCGTAGATGGCCTGGAAATCCTCGTTCCGGACGGGGCGGACCCGAAAGCTCACAATCCCTCCCCCTGCGCCAGGCGCGCTATGGTCAGCGCCGAAAGCTGCGCCCGCTCGGCCAGGCTCTCGACGATCAGATATTCGTCCTCCGAATGGATGGCGCCGCCCCGCACCCCCATCGTGTCGACCACCGGCACGCCGCAGGCGGCGATGTTGTTGCCGTCGCAGACGCCGCCGGTCGCGCGCCAGCCTATCTCCTGGTCCAGGTCTGCCCCGCAGCGGCGGACCAGACCGAACAGCTTCTCGGCTGCGGCATCGAGCGGCTTGGGGGGCCGGCCGAAGCCGCCGTGCATAGTTATGCGCAGGTCATGCAGCGCCGCGACCGCCGCGACAGCTTCTTCGAGAACGCGCTGGGCCCGCTCCTGGTCCGCGGCGGTCGCCGGACGCATGTTTATGCGGAGCACGGCCCGGTCCGGCACGACGTTGTTCGGGCCGCCGCCGTCGATCCGCGCGGGGTTGACGCTGAGGCCTTCGCTCTTGGCAGCGGCAAGGCGCAAAGCGAGGTCGGCGGCGCCGACGATCGCGTTGCGGCCGTCCTCCGGATTGCGGCCGGCGTGGGCGCTTCGGCCCTCGACGAACAGCGAGAAGTTGCCGCTGCCCGGCCGCGCGCCGGCGAGCGTGCCGTCGGGGAGGGCGGAAGGCTCGTAGGTGAGCGCCGCCCTCTTGCCGCGGGCCGCCGCCGCGATCAGCGCGGCGGAGCCGGGGGAGCCGACCTCCTCGTCGGAATTGATCACCACCTCGTAGCCGATCCGCTCCGACTCAGGCGCGCGTTCCACTGCGGTGAGCGTTGCGAGGAGGACGGCGAGGCCGCCTTTCATGTCGGCGACGCCGGGGCCGCCCAGCACCCGGCCCTCCTCCCGCCAGAACACCTCCTGGAACGGGTGGTCGGCTGCGAAGACGGTGTCCATGTGTCCGGTGAAGAGGAGCTGAACCGGCGCCTCGGCCCGCACGGTGAGGTGGAGGTTGCGGCCGTGCGCGAGCGGGCGGAGCGAACCGTCGACCGCCATCGTATCCACCTCTGCCGCTTCCTCCAGCGCCAGCGCCCCCGGCAGCGGCGCAAACGCGTCGGCGAGGAGCCCGGCAACCTCGGCGAGGCCGCTGAGGTTGCCCGTGCCGCTGTTGACCGATGCCCAGGCGCGGACCTGGTCGAGCATCGGCGCTGCGGCGGCGGCGTCCAGCACCGCCCGTTCCTCGATCGTTACGCCCCGCATGCGGATCGCCTTAGCCGACGATGCGGGGCAAGGCCACACCGGCCGGAAAGCGCGGAATTGCCGCCTCCCCCCCGCTCGGCAACGACTATTTTCACCTCGATACGCTCGTCCCGAACAACCTTCTCGCGGATTTCACGCCCCGGGGTTGATACGTTGATGATCGACAGGACTGTTTTCTCGAAGATCGGCTACACGCCCGCCTAGGCAGGGATCAAAGCCATTGCCGGAAGGCGGCTATGACGTCTTCGTAGAGCTTGCGCTTGAACGGGACGATCATGGACGGGAGCTCGGCCGGATCGGCCCATTTCCAGGCGCGGAACTCGGGGTGCTCGGTCTCGATGTCGATCTCCTCGTCGCTGCCGAGGAAGCGGGCGAGGAACCAGTGCTGCTTCTGGCCGCGCCACCGGCCCTTCCAGAGCTTGCCGACGAGGTCGTCGGGAAGGTCGTAGACGAGCTCGGCCGGGCAGCGGGCGAGGATCTCGACCTTGTCGCGGCCGATGCCGGTCTCCTCCTCGAGCTCCCGCAGCGCGCCTTGCTCCGGATCCTCCCCCTCTTCGAGCCCGCCCTGCGGCATCTGCCAGGCCTCGAGGGTCGAATCGAGGCGCTGGGCGACGAACACCTTGCCCTCGGCGTTGAGGAGCATGACCCCCGCGCCTGGGCGGTAGGGGAGGGAGTCCTTGTCGCGCTGCTGCATCGCGCCCCCTTTACCGGCTGTTGCCGGAAAGACCAACAAGCCGCGCCGAAGTGCCTGAGCAGCCTTGACTTTTCGGCCGTTTCGAAGCAAAGGGCCGCTTCTATCCGGCGGGAGGGTTTGAATGCGCAGCTTTACGATTTTCGCGGCCGTTGCCGCGGCCACCTTGTTCACCGGCACGGCCTCGGCCGGCGACCAGGGGGAGAAGAAGGACAAGATGGTCTGCAAGAAGGAAGCGGATTCGACGAGCCGCATCGGCAAGAAGCGCACCTGCCACACCAAGGACGAATGGGCCGAGATCGAGGCCGAGCAGCAGCGCGACGCGCGATCCGCGATCGACGCGACGAGCCGCCGCAACTGAATTGCCGCAAGGGCCCCGCTCGAGGGGTTCGACAGAATTCGGGGGCCGGGGCCGCGGATGCGGCTCCGGCCTTCTTCTTGACGGCGCTCGACGGCTTCTCAGCGGAGCTTCGAGAGCATAGATAGGCGCTGCGGCCGCGAGCGAGGCCGCGAAGGATCCAGAATGGCCACTGCCCTCCACCAGGTTACCGAACAGGAAGCCCGCGCCGAGACGGCGCCGGAAGCGGTCGTCGTCCGCTTCGCCGGCGACAGCGGCGACGGCATGCAGCTTACCGGGGGCCAGTTCACGCTATCGACCGCGCTGGCGGGGAACGACCTCGCCACCTTCCCCGATTTCCCGGCCGAGATCCGCGCGCCGCAGGGGACGACGTTCGGAGTCTCCGCCTTCCAGATCAATTTCGGATCGGCCGCGGTCGATACGGCGGGCGACGCACCGGACGTGCTGGTGGCGATGAACCCGGCGGCGCTCAAGGTGAACGTCGCCGACCTCAAGGCCGGCGGGCTGATCATCGCCGATGTGGGCGAGTTCGGCGCGCGCAACCTCGCCAAGGCGGGCTACGAGGCCAATCCGCTCGAGGACGGCTCGCTCGCCAAGTGGCAGGTGATCGCCTTCAACATCTCGCAGCTCACCCTCGACGCGGTGAAGCCGTTCGGCCTCGGCAACAAGGAGGCGCTGCGCTGCAAGAACATGTGGACGCTCGGCCTCGCGCTCTGGATGTTCGACCGCGACCGCGCGCCCATTGAGCAGTGGCTCAAGGCCAAGTTCGCCAAGGCGCCCGAGCTGGTCGAGGCCAACATCGCGGCGCTGAACGCCGGCCATGCCTTCGGTGAGACGGCCGAGATCGGCGGCCAGATCCCGCAGCAGCATATCGGTCCCGCGCCGGCCGCGCCGGGGCTCTACCGGACGGTCACGGGGGCGGAGGCGATCTCGATGGGGCTCGTCGCGGGGGCGAAGCTGGCGGGCTTGCCGATGTTCTTCGGCGGCTACCCGATCACGCCGGCCTCTGCGATCCTCCATCATTTGTCGCGGCTCAAGGAGTACGGCGTCACCACCTTTCAGGCGGAGGACGAGATCGCCGCCATCGGCGCCGCGATCGGGGCGAGCTATGCCGGGTCGCTCGGCGTCACCTCCTCGTCCGGTCCGGGCATCGCGCTCAAGGGCGAGGCGATGGGGCTTGCGATCATGACCGAGCTGCCGCTGGTCATCGTCAACTCGCAGCGCGGCGGGCCCTCGACGGGCCTCCCGACCAAGACGGAGCAGTCGGACCTCTACCAGGCGGTCTACGGCCGCAACGGCGATGCACCGATGCCCGTGATCGCCGCCCGCTCGCCCGCCGACGCCTTCGACTGCGCGATCGAGGCGTGCCGGATCGCGACCCAGTACATGACGCCCGTGATGCTGCTCACCGATGGCTATATCGCCAATGCCGCCGAGCCGTGGAAGGTGCCGGACATGGCGGGATATCAGCCGTTTACGGTCGGCTTCTACGAAGACGCGCCGGCGGACGGGGCGGGGTTCAACCCCTATGCGCGGGACGCGAAGCTGGCGCGGATCTGGGTCAAGCCCGGCACGCCCGGCCTCACCCACCGGATCGGCGGCATCGAGAAGAACGAAGGCACCGGCCACATCGACTATGCGCCGGCCAACCATCAGGCGATGAGCGACATCCGCGCGCAGAAGGTGCTGAACGTGGCCGATTCGATCCCGGAGCAGGAGCCCTGCCTGGGGGAAGCGGGTGGGCGCCTGGCGGTGGTCGGCTGGGGCTCGACCTTCGGCCCGATCCACCAGGCGGTGCGGCGGGCGCGGGCGAGAGGGCTCGACGTCGCCCACATCCACGTCCGCCACATCTGGCCGCTGCCGCGGAATCTCGGCGATCTTCTAAGGTCTTACGAGCGGATCATCGTGCCGGAAATGAACAAGGGCCAATTGAAGACGGTGCTGCGCGACCAGTATCTGGTCGACGCCCGCCCGGTGTCGAAGGTGTCCGGGCAGCCGTTCAAGATCGCCGAGATCGAGGCGGCGATCGAGGAGGCGCTGAAGTGAATTGTGTCCCGGCGAAGCCGGGACCCATCTGGGCACCGGCCTTCGCCGGTGAGCAAGAAGGATTTGGGATGCCAGCCTTCGCTGGCGTGACGAGGTAGTTCATGAACGAGATGACGAAGCTCACCGCGAAGGATTTCGCCACCGACCAGGAGGTGCGCTGGTGCCCCGGCTGCGGCGATTATGCGGTGCTCAAAGCGGTGCAGCGGACGATGCCGGAGCTCGGCGTCCGGCCGGAGAATACGGTGTTCGTGTCGGGGATCGGCTGCTCGAGCCGCTTCCCTTACTACATGGAGACCTACGGCTTTCACACGATCCACGGGCGGGCGCCGACCTTCGCCACCGGGATCAAGCTCGCCAACCCTGAGCTCAGCGTGTGGATCATCACCGGCGACGGCGACGCCCTGTCGATCGGCGGCAACCACACGATGCACGTGCTGCGCCGCAACCTCGATTGCCAGATCCTGCTTTTCAACAACGAGATCTATGGCCTTACGAAGGGGCAATATTCTCCGACCAGCCGGGTCGGCACGCGGAGCCCTTCGACGCCGTTCGGATCGGTCGACCGCCCTGCGTCCCCGTGCGCCTTCGCGCTTGGATCCGGGGCGCGGTTCATCGCCCGCGGCATCGACGTGCACAAGAATTTGCCCGAGGTGCTCAAGGCCGCCCACGCCCACAAGGGGGCCTCCTTCGTCGAAATCTACCAGAATTGCATCGTCTACAATGACGACGTCTTCGCGCCCTTCACCGCCAAGGAGAATGCGGGCAACCAGCTCTGGCTGAAGGCTGGGGAGCCGATGCTGTTCGCCAACGGCACCCGCGGCATCGCGCTCGACCGCGAGGCGCTGGCGCTGAAGGTGGTCGACGTGGCCGACGGCGGCTGGGAAGCCGCGGGCGTCCTCGTCCACGATCCGCGGAACCGCTCGGTCGCGCACATGCTGGTCGAGATGCCGTTCGGCGCCTTTCCGACCGCTCTCGGCGTCCTCTACGAAGACCCGGCGCCGACCTTCGAAAGCGCCGTGGTCCAGCAGAACGCCCAGGCGAGCGCCGGCAAGACGGCGGACCTCCAGGCCCTCGTCTCGAAGGGCCAGAGCTGGGAAGTCACCAAGGAACCCCACGCGATCTGACCCCCCTCTCCCTAGGGGCGAGGGGTTGGGGGTGAGGGGATCGGGCGTAGTCGGTTGGGCGCGGGTTCTTCGCCTTTCTTCGCGACGCTGTGACCCCTCACCCTACCCTCTCCCTGGGGAGAGGGATTTTGCCGGGCTTGCCTCCGCGTCCCCGCGGGCGCACCTAGCGCGCCATGACGCAGCAGCCCCGGGGCAAGCATCTCGTATCCGCCGACAAGGGGTTCGCCACCGGCGGGGGCCTGCTGGCCCGCATGATGGGCGGGAGCTTTCGGCGGGTGCTGGACCGGGTCGATGCGGGGCTGAAGGAAGGCGGAATCGACGCGACATTGCCGGACGGGTCGAAGCGCTTCCTCGGCGGGCGGTTGCCGGGGCCGGTGCCGGTGGTGCGGCTGCACAGCTGGCGGGCGCTCATACGGCTGATGACGTCGGGTTCGGTCGGCTGGTTCAAGGCGTGGCAGCTCGGCGAATGGTCGAGCCCCGATCCGGTGCCGCTCTTCGACCTGTTCATGCGCAACGGCGAGAGCCTCGGCAACACCGGCCGCGCGAAGGGCCTCTTCCGGCTGGTCAACCGGCTCGGCCACCGCTTCCGCGACAACGACAAGAAGGGCTCGCGCAAGAACATCTCCTACCATTACGACCTCGGCAACGACTTCTACGCGCCCTGGCTGGACGCGACGATGACCTATTCGAGCGCCGTCTTCGCCGAGCCGATCTCCGAAGCCGAGCCGCTCGAGGAGGCGCAGCTGAGGAAGCTCCGGCTGCTGCTCGACCGGCTGGCGCTGAAGCCGGGCGACCAGCTGCTCGACGTCGGATGCGGCTGGGGCTCGCTCGCCGAGGTGGCGGCGCGGGATCATGGCGTGGAGGTGGTCGGCCTCACTTTGTCGGAGGAGCAGAAGGCCTTCGCGGACGCGCGCATGCGCAAGGCGGGCCTGGCGGAGCGGGTGACGATCCGGCTGGAGGATTATCGCGACGTCCAGGGCTGCTACGACGCCGTCGCCAGCGTCGAGATGGTCGAGGCGGTGGGGGAGGAATATTGGCCCGCTTATCTGCGCAATCTCGCCCGCGTGCTGAAGCCGGGCGGGCGCGCCGCCCTCCAGCTCATCTCGATCCGCGAGGCGCTGTTCGAAGGCTATGCGGCCAATGCCGACTTCATCCAGACCTACATCTTTCCCGGCGGGATGCTGATCGGCGAGGAGCGGTTCGCGGCCATCGCGCGCGAGGAGAGGCTCGAGTGGCGGGACCGCAAGGGCTACGGCCTCCATTATGCCGAGACGCTGAAGCGCTGGCGCACCCGCTACGACGCGGCGGTGGAGGACGGGCGGCTGCCCGACGGCTTCGACGAGCCCTTCCACCAGCTCTGGCGCTACTATCTGATGTATTGCGAAGGCGGCTTTCGGGGCGGCGGGATTGATGTCGCGCAGGTCACGTTGGTCAGGCATTAGCCTCCAGCCAGCCCGCGAGGGCGCGCGCTTCGCTCTCCTTCATCTCCAGCCCCAGCTTGGTGCGGCGCCACAGGATGTCGTCGGCGGTGCGGGCGAATTCCTTTTCGATGAGGTAGCGCAGCTCGGCCTCATAGAGCCCGGCGCCGAAGTGGCGGCCGAGGCCGGCGAGCTCGGTCGCGCGGCCGACGATGTCGCGCATGCGGGTGCCGTAGGCGGTGGAGAGGCGGGCGAGGAGGGGCCGGGGAAGCCAGCGTGCGACTTCGTCTAGCCAGGCGAGGAAGGCGGGGTAGACGTCGCCGCCCGGCAGGAACACGCTGTCCGTGGCGCAGCGGCCGGGGAAACCGAGGCGGCCCAGCGCCTCCTCGGCGAGCGCGCGGGCGGTGGTGATCTTGCCGCCGAAGACGGAGACGAGGGGAGGGCGCTCCGCGTCGAGGTCGAGATGGTAGTCGCGGGTGACGGCCTTGGCGGTGCGGGCGCCGTCGTCGTGGAGGGCGCGGACGCCCGCATAGCTCCAGACGACGTCGGCGGGCGTGACCTGCCGCTCGAAATAGCGGTCGGCGGCTTCGCAGAGGTAGCGGACCTCGTCGGCGGAGACGGCCGGCGCGTCGGCGTCCGTCACGGCGAGGTCGGTGGTGCCGATGAGGGTCAGGCCGGCGCGGTAGGGCAGAGCGAACACGACGCGGCCGTCCGGCTGCTGGAGGATGTAGCCGTGGTCCCCCTCCCACAGGCGGGGCACCGCGATGTGGCTGCCCTTGACGAGGCGCAGCCGGCTTCGGCTCGGCCGCGCGAGGCGGGCGAGCACGTTCTCGACCCACGGCCCGGCGGCGTTGACGATCGCCCTCGACGCGACGCTTCGGCCGCCGGACAGCTCGACCCGCCATTCCCCGCCTCGGCGGGTCGCAGTGAGGAGCTCGTTGCGGGTGGCGATCTCCGCGCCGCGCTCGGCAGCGTCGACGGCGTTGAGGATGGTGAGGCGGGAATCGTCGACCTCTGCGTCCCAGTAGGAGAGGACGCGGCGCCGGTCCCTGAGCGGGGCCTGCAGCGCCGGCTCGCGGCCGGTGACGCGGCGGGAGCGGGGCAGGCTGCCGCGGAGCGAGAGCAGGTCGTAGAGCAGGAGCCCGGCACGGACGGTGCGGTACGGCCGCATCCCCCGCGCATGGGGGAGAACGAAGCGCAGCGGGCGGACGATGTGCGGCGCCGTCCTCAGCAGGATCTCGCGTTCCCGCAGCGATTCGCGCACGAGGCGGATCTTGCCCTGCGCGAGGTAGCGCAGGCCCCCGTGGATCAGCTTGGAGGATGCGGAGCTGGTGTGGGCGGCAAGGTCGTCCTTCTCGACCAGCAGCACCTTCAGGCCGCGGATCGCCGCGTCGCGGGCGATCGCCGCACCGTTGATCCCGCCGCCGACGATGAGGAGGTCGAAGCTGTCCACGGCCCTGTTCTAGTCGGGCGCCGAAACGGATACACTAAGGATTGACGGGCGGGGCGAGGCGGCTCCTCCTGCACTATCACCGTGGGAGGACGATCATGACCTATGTCGATCGGGCGGCGCGCGCGCCGGCCTACGAAGCCGTTCCGCCGGCCGGCGCTGCGGCGGGCCCGGACGGGGAGGGGCCCCGCTACGACCTGCCGGTGAAGGGGCAGGGGACGATCGGCGTCGTGCTCGACCAGGTCGAGCCCTTCACCCTCGTCGCCTCGCGCGAGGAGGGGCTGCCCGCCTTCCGGTGGACGATCGACCGGGCGGGCGCGAGGCTCGAGCTGCTCGACGAGGCCGGCGGCGAGACGGAGTTGCTGTTCATCGAGAATGTGGGGCTCGATGCTTCGGCGGCCTGCCCCTATTGGTTCAGCTTCGACTGCCACAACCGGCTGGTGCGCTACGGCAAGGGCGAGATGCGCAAGGGCACGATGCTCGCCTCCTGCGAGCTTCCGCCGCGGCCCGAGGGCGAGGGGGTGATGGACCCCTTTTTCTGGATCCCCGACCTCGCGTGGGTGGCGATCTCGGCGGCGCCGGCGCGCGGCATCGACCGTTGGCGGGACCCGGTGACGGTGGAGCCGCCGATGCGGATCGTGCCGCACGATTCGATCACGATGGAGGATATCGCCTGGGGCCGCGTCACCGTCCCCGCCAGCCTGAGCCCGACCTGCCAGAAGCTGTACGACAATGTCGCCGGTGCCCGCTTCGTCCTCGACACGCCGGACTTCCCGGAATTTTCGGCGGCGATCGAGGCGAGCATCGTCGACAAGGACGGCTGGTGCTACAAGACGCTGGAGCGCAAGGCCGCCGAGTTCGGCAAGCCGGACCTCAACAAGACGTACCTGCGGATCACGCTCGGGACCAACCAGGGCGAGTCGCCCGGCGTGCCGTTCGTCATGGAGATCTGGCCGAGCGGCCATTATTCGCCCGTCCACAACCATGGCGGGGCCGACGCGGTGATCCGCGTCCTCCACGGCGAGATCACCGTGCAGCTCTACCGCTTCCTTGCCCCGGAGGAGATTGTGCCGTTCGCGACCAAGACCTTCGTGACGGAGGACGTCACCTGGATCTCGGCCCGGCTCAACCAGGTCCACAAGCTCGTCAACCTCAACAAGGACGAGCCCTGCATCACCATCCAGTGCTACCTCTACGCCGAGGAGAACCGGGCGCACTGGCCCTATTTCGACTATGTCGAGGGGAGCGGCATCGGCCATTTCGACCCCAATTCCGACGCCGAGTTCCTCGAGTTCAAGCAGCTGATGCAGGCGGAGTGGGCGCGCCGCTGAGCGGAGGCTGGCCGGACGCCCGCCTTCGTGGCACCACGCGGAGATGGGCGACACTCTGCTCGTCATCGACGAAGGGACAACCAGCACGCGGGCGATGCTGTTCGCGGCCGACGGCCGGTGCCTGGGCTGCGCGCAGCGGGAGCTGGGGCAGCATTATCCGCAGCCCGGCTGGGTTGAGCAGGACGCGGAGGAGATCTGGGAGGCGAGCCTCGCCTGCGCGCGGGAGATGGCCGACCGGCCGGGCGGGGCAGGGCGGATCGCGGCGATCGGCATCACCAACCAGCGCGAGACGGTCGTCTTCTGGAGCCGGCGCACCGGGCGGGCGCTGGCACCGGCGATCGTCTGGCAGGACCGGCGGACGGCGGACGCATGCGAGCGCCTGCGCGAGGCGGGGCACGAGGCGGCGGTGCAGGCGAAGACGGGGTTGCTGCTCGATCCCTATTTCAGCGCCTCGAAGATCGCCTGGGCGCTCGAGCATTGGCCGGCGCTGCGGGAGGCGGGGGCGGACCTGTGCGTGGGGACGGTCGAGAGCTGGCTCGTCTTTCGCCTCACCGGTGGGCTGCACGTCAGCGACGCGACCAACGCCTCCCGGACCGCGCTGATGGACATCGGCAGCGGCCGCTGGGACGCGGCGCTGCTCGATTTATGGGGTGTACCGGCCGGAGCGCTGCCGGAGATCGTCGACTGCGCCGGGCAGATCGGAACCACGGAGCTGCTCGGGGCGCCGGTGCCGATCTGCGGCATGGCCGGGGACCAGCAGGCGGCGTCGATCGGGCAGGCGTGCCTCGCGCCTGGCGACACCAAGGCAACTTACGGCACCGGCGCGTTCGTGCTGACCAATACCGGCGCCGAACAGCGGACCAGCAGCCACCGGCTGCTGTCGACGGTAGTCACGCAGCTCGGCGGTAAGCGCCGCTATGCGCTGGAAGGATCGGTGTTCGTCGCCGGGGGCCTCGTGAAGTGGCTTCGCGACTCGCTTGGCCTCCTTGGCAGCGCGGCGGAGACGGAGGTGCTCGCCCGCTCGGTCCCGGACAGCGGCGGCGCCCAGATCGTGCCGGCGCTGGCCGGCCTCGGTGCGCCGTGGTGGCGGCCGGACGCGACCGGCGCGATCTCCGGCCTGACGCTGTCGACCACCCGCGCCCACGTCGCCCGCGCCGCGCTCGAGGCGGTGGCGAACCAGACGCACGATCTGATGACCGCCTTCGCGGGAGACGGGGCGGCGTGGGGCGTGCTGAGGATCGACGGCGGCATGGCGGCGAACGGCTGGATGGCGCAGGACCTCGCCGACCTGCTCGGCGTGCCTGTGGAGCGGCCCGCCTTCGTCGAGACCACCGCCCTTGGAGCCGCGATGCTGGCGGGGCTCGGTTGCGGCATGTTCGGCTCGCTCGAGGGAGCGGCGGCGATGCGGGGGCCGGTGGAGCCGTTCGAGCCGCGGATGGACCCGCAGGTCCGCGACGCGCGGCTTATGGGCTGGCGGGATGCCGTGGAAGCCGTGCTGCGCCAGAAAGCCCCTCTCTCGGGGGGAGAGGGGTTGGGGTGAGGGGATACGGTGTACCCGCAAAGGGTGCCGAGCCTCTCTTCAGACGCCGAACCCCCTCACCTCCAGCCCCCCTCCCCCTGGAAGAGAGGAGTCGTGACGGCCGCTCTGTCCCTCTCCCTCAAACGCTATCTTAACTCCGCTGCGGTACCGCGCGGGCATGGCCCAGCGCATCCACCTCGTCGCCGCCGCGCGTCCCAATTTCATGAAGGTGGCGCCGCTCTGGCACGCCCTCGCCGCCGCGCCCGATTTCCATCCGGTGCTGATCCACACCGGCCAGCATTACGACGTCAACATGTCGGACGCCTTTTTCGCCGACCTGAGGCTGCCGGAGCCGGACCACCATCTCGGCGTCGGGTCGGGCAGCCACGCGGAGCAGACGGCGGGGGTGATGGTCGCCTATGAGAAGATCGCGCAAGACGACCGGCCAGACTGGCTGATCGTCGTCGGCGACGTCAATTCGACCGCCGCCTGCGCGATGGCCGCCGCCAAGCTCGGGGTGCGCACCGTCCACCTCGAGGCGGGGCTGAGGAGCCGCGACCGGGCGATGCCCGAGGAGGTGAACCGCCTCGTCACCGACGTGCTCGCCGACGTGCTTTGGACGCCGTCGCCGGACGGCGACGAGAATTTGCTTTCGGAAGGGGTCGCCGCCGGCCGGATCACGCGGGTCGGCAACATCATGCTCGACAGCTTCGAGCTGGTGCGCCCGGCGATCGAGGCGGCGGACGTTCCCGGCGAGCTGAAGCTCGAGCGCGGCAGATACGGCGTGGTGACGCTCCACCGTCCGTCGAACGTCGACGACCCGGCGCAGCTGCTGCGGCTGGTCGACGCACTGATCGAGGTGCAGCGCGAGCTGCCGCTGGTCTTTCCGGTCCATCCGCGGACGGCCAAGCGGCTCAGCGGCGCGCTGCTCGACAGCCGCCTCGCCCGCGCCGGCGTCAAGCTGGTCGAGCCGATGCCCTACGTCCGGTTCATGGGCCTGGTGACGGGCGCGGCCGCGGCGATCACCGATTCGGGCGGCATCCAGGAAGAGACCACCTATCTCGGCATCCCCTGCCTGACGCTTCGCGAGAATACCGAGCGGCCGGTGACGATCACCGAGGGCACAAACCGGCTGGTGCGCCCCGAAACGCTGCTGCTCGAGCTGGTCGCCGCGCTGTCGCGGCCGCGGGCGGTGCGGCGGCCGGACCTGTGGGACGGCGAGACGGCGGCGCGCTGCGTCGAGGACCTGCGCCGTCGGACGCCGCCGGTGCGGCTGCCGACCGCCTTACCGGAGCCGGCGGAGCTCGTCCGCCGCTATGCCGGCGAGGAGCGGCGCCGCGTCAACGAGCGATCCAGCTATCGTCGATCATCTTGATGATGCCGGAAAAGTCCTTCGAGCCGCCGCCCAGCGCCTCGGCGAAGCGGGTGTAGAGCTCCTCCGCCTGCGCGCCCATCGGCGTGTAGGAATCGACGCTCTGCGCCGCCTCCATCGCGAGGCGCAGGTCTTTCAGCATCAGCGCCGCCGCGAAGCCGCCCTCATAGTCGCGGTCGGCCGGCGTCTCCGGCCCGACGCCGGGGACCGGGCAGTAGCTGGTCATCGACCAGCACTGGCCGGAGGCCTTGGACGCGATGTCGAAGAAGGTCTGCGGATCGAGCCCGAGCTTCTGGGCGAGGACGAACGTCTCGCAGGTGGCGACCATCGACGCGCCGAGCAGCATGTTGTTGCAGATCTTGGCCGCCTGCCCAGAGCCCGGGCCGCCGGCGTGGATCACCGCCTTGCCCATCCGCTCGAGGAACGGCCCCGCGCGCTCGAACGCCGAGTCGCTGCCGCCGACCATGAAGGTGAGGGTTCCCGCTTCCGCCGCGGCAATGCCGCCCGAGACGGGCGCGTCGACCATGTGATAGCCGGCCGCGGCGGCCTTCCCGATCTCCTCGCGCGCGGTGGCGACGTCGATGGTCGAGCAGTCGATCAGGATCGACCCTGCTGGGGCGACTCCGATGACGCTGGTCTCGTAGACGTCGCGGACGTGCTTGCCGGCGGGGAGCATGGTGACGACCGCATCGGCGTCCCGCACCGACTCGCCGGCCGAGCCCATCGGCAGGCAGCCGCTCCGCTCCGCCTTGTCGAGCGCCACCTCGGAAAGGTCGAACGCGCGGACCTCGTGCCCCGCCTTGACCAGGTTGGCGGCCATGCCGCCGCCCATATTGCCGAGACCGATGAATGCGATGCGAGCCATGTTCCTCCTAACTCCTCCCCGGGACGGGGAGGGGGACCATGCGAAGCATGGTGGTGGGGGCCCCGCGCCTCGCGCCGCAATCGGCCCCCTCCACCACGCCGCTTCGCGTCGCGGTCCCCCTCCCCGTCCCGGGGAGGATCATCAACGCCCCGTCCACTGCGCCTTACGCTTGTCGACGAAGGCGGCCATCCCTTCCTTCTGGTCGTCGCTGCCGAACAGTCCGTGGAACAGGCGGCGTTCGAAGAGGATGCCCTGGGCGAGGCCCGTCTCGAAGGCGGCGTTGATCTGCTCCTTGGTGGCGATGGCCGCAAGGGGGGCCATGCCGGCGATCGCCTCGGCCGTCTTCAGCGCCTCGTCGACCAGGCTCGCCGCAGGCACCACCCTCGCCACGAGGCCGGACCGCTCCGCCTCCTCCGCCCCCATCATCCGGCCCGTGAGGCACATCTCCATCGCCTTGGCCTTGCCGATGGCCCGGGTGAGGCGCTGCGAGCCGCCCATACCCGGCGTGACACCGAGCTTGATCTCGGGCTGGCCGAACTGGGCCGTGTCGGCGGAGATGATGAAGTCGGCCATCATGGCTACCTCGCAGCCGCCGCCGAGCGCGTAGCCCGCCACCGCCGCGATCCACGGCTTGCGCGTCGCGGTGACCTTCACCCAGCCGGCGAAGAAGTTGGACGCGTACATCGACGCGAAGCCCTGGTCCTGCATCTCCTTGATGTCGGCGCCGGCGGCGAACGCCTTTTCGCTGCCGGTGAGGATTGCGCAGCGCTGCGTGTCGTCGGCGTCATAGACGGCTAAGGCGTCAATCAGCTCGGCGAGGACGGCGCTGTTCAAGGCGTTCAGCGCCTTCGGGCGGTTGAGGGTGATCAAAGTCACCGCGGCGCGCTGCTCGACCAGGATGTTGTCGTAGGTCATCATTCCTCCGCTTGTTCCCTCATCCCGGCCTTGACCCGGGACCCATGAACACTGCGTCCATCGACTTCAACCGCCCTGTTCCTGGGTCCCGGCTTTCGCCGGGCTGACGGCTAGGCCGGCGTCCATTCCTCCCCCTCCGGCAGGGGGGCGAAGATGGTGTCGATGACGTGCTGGGTGACTGCCTCGGGCGTGGGCGGATCCCACCGGGGTGCGTTGTCCTTGTCGACGAGGAGGGCGCGCACGCCTTCCGCGAAATCGTGGCGCTGCACGACCCGGCTGGCGACGGCATATTCCTGGCGCATCTCGTCCGCGAAGCTCTGCATCAGGCCGCCATTGTGGAGCAGGCGGAGGGAGACCTTGCAGGCCTGCGGGCTCTTGCCGCGCAGGATCGCACGCTGCGCCTCAGCCCATTCGGAGCCGTCCTCCTCCAGCGCCGCCAGAATGTCCTCATAATCCTCCGCGGCGAACAGGCGGTCGATGTCGTCCAGCCGCGGCGCGATCTTCGCCTCCGGGGGTGGGACCGCCGCGGCGTCGAGGGCCTCTTCGATCCCTTGCGGGTCTTGCGCGATCCGCGCCTTCAGCGCGTCGAGGGCGGCGGAGGGAACGTAGTGGGTGGCGAGGCCGAGCAGGGTGCATTCGGCGCCGTCGAGGCGGGCGCCGGTCAGCGCCAGATACTGCCCGACGCGCCCCGTCAGGCGCGAAAGGTACCAGCCGCCTCCGACGTCGGGGAACAGGCCGATCATCGTCTCCGGCATGGCGAAGCGGGTGTTCTCGGTGGCGATCCGGTAGCGGCAGGGCTGCGAAATTCCGACGCCGCCGCCCATCGTCACCCCATCCATGAAGGCGACCGTCGGCGTGGCGTAGGTGAAGAGGAGGTGGTTCAAACGGTATTCGGCGTGGAAGAAGGCCCGCGCCTCGGCGCCGTCGCCCATGCCGCTGTCGCGCAACATGACGACGTCGCCCCCGGCGCAGAAGCCGCGCCCTTCCGCATGGTCGATGAGCACCGCCTCGACCGCCGCATCGTCGCGCCAGGCGAGGAGGGCCTCGGTCATCGCCGTGCACATCCCGGTGGTGAGCGCGTGGAGCTGCTTGGGCCGATTGAGGCGGATGCGGCCGACAGGCGGCTCGCTGAGGGTGAGAACATCGCTCACTTTTCCCTCCCCCATAGGGGGAGGGTAGGGTGGGGGGTTACGGCTTTCGCGGGTACTCGCAGACTCACGAACCCCTCACCCCTACCCCTCTCCCCACGGAGAGGGGATCTTTTCGCGAAGCTCCGCATCATTGCCGCAACATGTCGCGGCCGACGATGACGCGCATGATCTGGTTGGTGCCTTCCAGGATCGAGTGGACTCGAAGGTCGCGCCAGAAGCGTTCGATCGGATAGTCCATCAGATAGCCGTACCCGCCGTGGAGCTGGAGCGCGCGGTCGACGACGGAGGAGCCGGTGTCGGTGGCGAAGCGCTTGGCCATGGCGGCGAAGCGGGTCTTGTCGGGAGCGTTCTCGGTGACCTTGACGGCCGCCGTGTAGAGGAGGGCACGAGCCGCCTGGAGCTCGGTCTCCATGTCGGCGAGGGTGAACTGGGTCGCCTGGAAGTCGGCGATCGGCCTGCCGAACTGCTTCCTCTCCTTGGTGTAGCGCACCGCCTCGTCGAGGCAGCGCTGGGCGCCGCCGAGCGAGCAGGCGCCGATGTTGAGGCGGCCGCCGTCGAGGCCCATCATCGCGATGCGGAAGCCTTCGCCCTCGGCCCCCACCAGGTTCTCGGCGGGCACCCGCACCTCATCGAAATTCACCTGCGCGGTCGGCTGGGAATGCCAGCCCAGCTTCCTCTCCTGCGCCCCGAAGCTGACGCCGGGCATATCCTTCTCGATGACGAGGGCGCTGATCCCTTTCGGGCCTTCCTGGCCGGTGCGGACCATGGTCACGTAGACCTCGTTCTCCCCGCCTCCGGAGATGAAGGCCTTGGAGCCCGAGACCACGTAATCGTTGCCGTCCTTAACCGCCCGCGTCTTGAGCGCGGCGGCGTCGGAGCCGGAGCTCGGCTCGGTGAGGCAATAGGAGCCCATCTGCTCCATCGTCACCATCCTCGGCAGGTACTTCTCCTTTACCGCGGGCGTGCCGAAGCGGTCGATCATCCAGCTCGCCATGTTGTGGATCGAGATGAAGGCGGAGGTGGAGGGATCGCCATAGGCCATCGCCTCCATGATCAGGGCCGCCTCGAGCCGGCCGAGGCCGATGCCGCCGCTCTCCTCCGCGACGTAGATGGCGCCGAAGCCGAGCTCGGCCGCCTTGCGGATCGTGTCGCGCGGGAAGATGTGCTTCTCGTCCCACTCCGCGGCGTGGGGGCTGATCTCGTCGGCGGTGAAGGCCTGCGCCATCTCCTGGATCTGGCGCTGCTCTTCGGTGAGGTCGAACTGGCTCATTGGCTTTGCGTCCGGTGGAGGACCTGCCCGGCGAAGTCCCTGGCGATCTGGTCCATGCTTGGGGCGGGGTTGGTGGCACGCGCCTGCGGCGGCAGGCCGCCGGTGCGCGAGATCGGATCGGCATAGGCGCGGTCGACGGGGATGATCTCCCACCCGTCCGCCCGCAGCGCCCGCACCGCGTCCGCGAGGAACAGGGCGGCGAGATCGGTTTCGTGCATCAGGATCACGTGCGCGGGCGAGCGGCCGAGCCCCGCCACCGCGGCAGAGTCAGCGGCGTCGGCGCGGGCGACGATCGTGCGCACGTAGAAATCACGCAGCGCGTCCATGTCCATCGTCTCGCCCTTGGCCTTCGCCTCGAGCGTCAAATTCTCCATCAGCCAATCGACGCTGTCCGCGGTCGCATAGCCGTTCATGAGCCCCCGCTGAGCCAGCGCCTGCCGCACGGCCGCCGCCTTGGCCGGATCGGCATCGCCTTCCTGGAGGAATGGATAGCGGAACCAGCGCCGCAGTCCGAGGCGCCCCTTCAGCCACGCCTGCGCCCGGTCGAGGTCGGCGACATAGGCGTCCGGCGTCATCTGGAGGATGTTGCCGTGGCTGTAGCTGTGGTTGGCGATGACGTGGCCGGCCGCGACGTAAGCCGCGATACGCTCCTCTCCGCCGGCGCCGAACGGCTGCTCCAGATTGCCGGGATTGACGAAGAAGGCGGCCTGCGTGACGCCGCTCCGCCGCAGCGCCTCCAGGATGCGCCGCGCCCGTTCCTCGGGGCTGAAGAAGGCGCCGGGGCTGCGCGGCACGTCGTCGAAGCTGAGGGCGATCCGCTTCGGGTTGTCCACCGCGCCCGGCGCGGTCGCGCAGGCGGCGAGGGGAAGGAGAAGAAGGGCAAGAAGCAATCGGATCATGGTCTGGTCGGCTCCGCCGGTTTTTCCCCCAGGACGCGCTCGGCGAACAGGGCGTTGGCGAGCTTCAGGTCGTTGCGTTCGTACCAACGCGGCGCGGGCAGCCCTTTCTCCCAGGCGAGAAGCTCGGTCAGCGTGCCCTGGGCGCTCGGCGTATCGGGGAGGGCGGTGGCGATCGGATCGGCATAGGCTTCGTCAGCCGTGACGATGTTCCACCCGTCCAGGCGCAGTGCGGCGACCAGATCGGCGACATACAGCGCCGCGAGGTCGGTCTCGTGGAGGACGAGCACGTGCGCCGGCGAACGGCCAAGCGTCCTTCGCGCCAGATCATCGTAGAAGTCGGCGGCCTCCACGTGGCTCTCGACATAGAGGTCGCGCAAGGCCGTCCTGTGGACCGTCTTGCCCTCCCGCAGCGCGCGCGTCGTCAGCGCGTCGATGTTCCAGTCGGAGGAGTCGATCGTGGCGTAGCCGTTGCGCAGGCGGCGAGCGGCGAGGCCGGCGCGCACCGCATCGCGCTTGGCCTTGTCCTGCCGCCCTTCGTTGAGGAAGGGGAAGCGGAACCAGGGGCGCCGCCCCTCCCGCCCCTTCAGCCACTTTTCGGCCCTGTCGATGTCGGCGAGATATTCCTCCGCCGCGACGGCGGTAAGCTGCGGATGGCTGAAGGAGTGGTTGGCGAGCACATGGCCGGCTGCGACATAGGCGGCGAGCCGGGCTTCGCCACCGGCGCCGAACGGCTTCTCCAGATGGCCCGGGTTGACGAAGAAGGCCGCCTGGCGGACGCCGGCGCTGTTCAGACCCGCGATCAGTCTGCGCGCCCGCTCGTCCGGCGTGAAGAAAGCGCCGGGCGCCCGAGGCGCATCGTCGAAGGTGATGGCGATCCGTTTTTGCCGCGCCGCCGCGCCCGCCGGTTCCGGCGCGCCGGCGCAGCCGGCGGCGAGGAGGAGCAGAAGGAGAGAGAAGAGCCGCAGCAATCCCTCACCCCATGGTCGGGATGACGAAGGCGTTTTCGCCGGTCACCGAGCCGTCGGGCCAGCGCTGGGTGACCGTCTTGGTCTTGGTGTAGAAGCGCACGCCCTCCATGCCGTGTTGGTTGATGTCGCCGAAGGCCGAGCGCTTCCAGCCGCCGAACGTGTGGTAGGCGACGGGGACGGGGATCGGCACGTTGATCCCGACCATGCCGACATTCACGCGGGCGGCAAATTCGCGGGCGGCGTGGCCGTTGCGCGTGAAGATGGCGACGCCGTTGCCGTATTGATGCTCGGAGGGGAGGCGGAGCGCGTCCTCGAAGCTGTCGGCGCGGACGATCTGCAGGACCGGCCCGAAAATCTCCTCCTGGTAGCTTTGGAAGTGCGGCTTCACATGATCGAACAGGGTCGGGCCGATGAAGAAGCCCTCCTCGTGCCCCTGCAGCGAGAAGCCGCGGCCGTCGATGACGAGCTCGCCGCCCTCGTCGGCGCACATCTGGATGTAGCTTTCGACCCGCGCCTTGTGGGCCGCGTTCACCACCGGGCCGTAATGGGCGTCCGGATCGGTCGAGACGCCGACGCGCAAGCCCTCGATCGCCGGGATCAGAGCCTCGCGCAGCTCGTTTGCGGTGCGCTCGCCGACCGGCACCACCACCGGCAGCGCCATGCAGCGCTCGCCGGCCGAGCCGAAGGCGGCGCCGGTCAGGTCCTTCACCACCTGGTCGATGTCTGCATCGGGCATGACGATGCCGTGGTTCTTCGCGCCGCCCATCGCCTGGACGCGCTTCCCGGCCTCGACGCCGCGGCGGTAGATGTAGTGGGCGACGTCGGACGAGCCGACGAAGCTCACCGCCCTGATCTCGGGATGGTCGAGGATCGCGTCGACCATCTCCTTGTCGCCGTGCACGACCTGGAGGATGCCGTCGGGGAGCCCCGCCTCCTTCATCAGCTCGGCGAGGCGGACGGGGACGGAGGGGTCGCGCTCCGAGGGCTTGAGGATGAAGGCGTTGCCGACCGCGATGGCGATGCCGAACATCCACATCGGGATCATGGCCGGGAAGTTGAACGGGGTGATGCCGGCGACGATGCCGAGCGGCTGGCGCATCGAATAGACGTCGATCCCGGGGCCGGCGCCTTGGGAGTACTCGCCCTTCAGCGCGTGCGGGATGCCGCAGGCGAACTCGATCACCTCGAGGCCGCGCTGCACGTCGCCCTTGGCGTCGGCGATAACCTTGCCGTGCTCGGACGACAGGAGGAGCGCGAGCTCGTCCATGTGCTTCTCGACCAGCCCCTTGAAGTTGAACATGACGCGGGCGCGGCGCTGCGGATTGGTCGCCGCCCAGCCTGGGAACGCCGCATTGGCCGCCGCCACGGCGCGCTCGAGGTCCGCCGCGCTGCCGAGCCGCACCTTTGCCTGGACGCCGCCATTGTTGGGGTCGAAGATGTCGCCCTGGCGCTCGCCGGACGCATAGGCGCCGCCGCCGATGAAATGGTCGATGTTCCGCATGGCATCCTCTCGAGAGGCGGTTTGGCGATGTCGGCACGCCCTAGCCAACGGACGGCCGAAATGCCAGTGGACCGGTCCTCCCGTTTCGGGGAGGAGTTAAGGAGGCGCGATGAAGCTCGGTACCCTTCCCGGGAACGGCCGCGACGGGCGGCTGGTGGTGGTGAGCCGGGACCTCGCCTGGTGCGCCGACGCGGCCCACATCGCCTCGAACCTGCAGGCGGCGCTGGACGATTGGGCGCGGCTCGCCCCGCAGCTCGAGCTGCTCGCCACCGACCTGGAGCACGGCGTCATCCCGCGCGACCGCTTCCACGAGCGCGAGGCGCTGGCGCCGCTGCCGCGGGCGTACCAATGGGCCGACGGCTCGGCTTACGTCAACCACGTCCAGCTCGT